>DNOQ01000226.1:0-1298 GCA_003501665.1 Bacteroidales bacterium
CCCTGTGATCCTGTACCAATTGCCCCGATAACCACACGGTCTGACGGAGCAGTTCTACCCCCCATTCCCATAGCCGGGGAAGGAATGATCTCGGGGATGACAAACGCACCTGCAGCTATTACCACGGAGCGTCTGATAAATTCTCTTCTTGATGTTTTCTCTGACATATCTTTTAAATTATCTGACCTTTAAATGCAGGTTTTACTGTACTGATTACCGGAGTTCCGGGAACAGGTGTCTCAAATACCATATCCACCTTTCCGAACTCCATCTTTTTAGGGCCAAGATCCATATCCGATTTGAATATCTCGTCCCATGTGATTGCCCGTCCTGTATACGCTGCTGTTCTACCCATTATTGCAGTGAGTGTTGAAAGTGCCGTTGTTTCCGCCTCATTTACATAATCGCCTGTACGAATGGCATATACAAGATGCATGTGTTCCTGGACATAAGGAGGAATGACTGTCTGGTTCATCGGATTACCGTATTCGTCCTTCGGATATTCGAATTGCCATTTAATATTTCCCTTAAGATCCCAGATAGTATTCTGGCAGTTGGTATACCCCTCAGTTCCCATAATTAATTCACCGGTTCCGTTGGCACAGCTGTCGATCTGGCGGCACATGCTGTGTGAACTGACACCGTTCCCGTAATCAAAATCGATGCTGAAGAAATCATACTGGTCTCCCGTTACCCTTCTTGCACGTCCTCCGTAACCGATGGCCCTTTCAGGATATTTCCCCATGAACCAGTTTATCACATCAATATTATGAACATGTGTATCGAGTATATGATCTCCGCACAGCCAGCAGAAATTGTTCCAGTTGCGGATCATATATGTCATATCATCCCATTCCGGCTCACGTTCCCTGAACCATACATGTTCCTGGTTCCAGAAAGCTTTTGCGGAAGTTATTTTGCCGATGGCTCCGTTGTAAACCTGTTTGTAGGTTTCTATATAATCTTCCTGATGCCTGCGCTGGGTACCGGTAACAACATTCAATCCCACTGATTCGGCTTTCTTTGCGGAGGTAATAATGGAGCGGATCCCGACAGGATCGACAGCCACAGGTTTCTCCAAAAAGACATGTTTTGCTTTCAGTACAGCTTCCAGAAAATGATCCGGTCTGAATTGCGGGGGGGTTACCAGAAGAACGACATCCAGATCGGGAAGGCCGATCAGCTTTTTATATCCGTCGAAGCCTGTAAAGCAGTTTTCTGCCGGGATAGGCAGATTAAATGATGCAAATCTTTCGCGGCAGGCATCGATCTTATCCTGAAAAACGTCTGCAAGACCT
>DNOQ01000226.1:1454-4269 GCA_003501665.1 Bacteroidales bacterium
GCAAGGGCCGCCTTCCCCAGGAATTCTCTTCTGTCAATATTATCCATTTATGTCGAAATTTATCAAAACCCTTATTTCAAGATAACTGTATCAACCTCACAAACAACCCTGAATCCGACATCAATACAATCGGAGTACCACCAGATGCTTTTCGGCATCTGAGGATCTGTAACGAGCCATGCCTTTGTTTTGGTAAAATCGCGGGCAGCGCTGCGTACATCCTTTGCATCACTTTTGAATGATCCTCCCCTGATAACATGCTCCTGCCCCTTAAGGGGACCCCGTGGATTGATACCGGTTGAATCGGCCTGATAAAAATCTGCAGAATAGTAATCGAGGCAGAATTCCGCGACATTTCCCGACATATTTTTCAGACCGAAAGGATTTGGTTTAACGAAAGATGGTTCTTCGGTTTTCCCCGAATTATTCATTGTATATACAACCCTCGAAGCAATATTTGTTGTGTCGGGTTTAATGAACCTCCTGAGAAATCCCTGTGATGAGAATTTTCTCGGGTCGCCCTCAAAGAAGTATGGTGTTTCAGTCCCTCCCCTGCAGGCATACTCCCACTCCGCTTCGGCAGGCAGCCTGTATTTCCTGCCGGTCACCTGCGAAAGCCACTGACAATAGACCTGTGCTGCATGCCACGACATTGTTATTGCAGGTCTTGAACCCTTTCCCCATCCCTGGTCGGGAGCTCCCCACGGAGGTGTTGCTCCGCTTATCGCATCAGTTTTACGTGTGCTTACTGTCTGACCTTCAGTCCTGCCCTGTGAACTTGTCGCCCTGAAGAAAGCCATATATTCATCCCATGTCACTTCTGTTTTTGCTATCCAGAACGGAGAGAGAGTAACCTTTCTGACAGGACCTTCATCAGGATTACGGAGAGGTTCATTATCAGGACTTCCCATATTAAATGTACCACCCGGCAGGGCAACCATATCGAAAGCGACTCTTGTTCCGGGTATCATTTCCGTAAAGTCTTCAAACTTTTCAACTTTTGCAGGAGCTTCAAATGGTGGTTCAGTTGAAGTGACGGTCACTCCGAAACTTGAATCATGGGCATGAAGAGCTGCATTTTTATCATAATGACCGACATTGAGGTGACAGTTCAGACAGTGAACCGGATCTTTACTTGTAATATACAGAAGATGTGCATTTCCACCGTTTACCGATAATGTGAGGGGAAACAGATTCTCATGACAATCCTTGCATGAATTCTCATAAACATATTTTTTTGCGTTTTCCAGGAGTTTCTTTTTCTCCCAGTCAATATCTGCTGTATCCTTGAAAAGATATCCGTAAAGATCTCTGATCCCTGTTTTCACTTTTTCTAAAAAATAACCTTCACCCCGGGGAGGAAGATGACACTGGACGCAGTGAACAATTGTACCTGAACGGTTATTATGGTGTGTTGAAAGTTTCCAGCTTTGGTCGGCGTGCGGATGAACATGGCACGACATACAAAACCTGTCGGTGGATGTGGTTTTCATTGCCCAACGGTAAGGGATGATCAAAATGGCAAAAACAATCATACCCAAAATAAAAAACCAGACCTTTGTCCTGCGTCCGACAGAAGCCCTCTGTATATACTTACGGAAAATCATGCTTACGGGAAAGAAATCAATTAAAACTCGCTAAAGTTAATTGATTAAATGATTTCCCGGTAATGTTAACCCGATAAATTTGTTTAAAGGATCGGTATTCCCTGCCCGACTGACTTCGGTCAGGCGGGGGACTTCCCTCAAAACCTTTTCGTGTATCCGTGGCAATACGGAATCTTCCCGTTCAGAAAATAATAATCCTGGTGATATTTTTCGGCATCGTAGAACTCTGATGCCCGGGTAACGGCAGTAGCTATCCTGTATCCCTTTTCGCCCAGTATCTTCAGATTCTTTTCCGTAATCTTCTTCTGTTCTTCATTCAAATAGAATATTTCAGAGCGGTATTGATCGCCGATATCAGGACCCTGCCCTCCTGCCTGAGTGGGATCGTGAATCTCAAGGAACAGTTTCAGCAGAGTTTCATAGCTGGTCTTTGAAGGATCGTAGATGATCTTTACCGCTTCGGCATGTCCGGTTTTTCCGGTACAGACCTCTTTATACGAAGGGTTTTTAACATGTCCCCCCGTATATCCCGATGTTACAGAGATCACTCCCTGTGACTTCTGCATGAAATACTCAACTCCCCAGAAGCATCCTCCCGCAAAGATTGCAGTACCGTATCTTGCGCTCCCGAGAATTGCCGGTACGAAATCGAGCGATACAGAGTTTACACAATGTCTCAGGTTTTTGGGAGTGAGCCTTTCTCCGGTAAAAACATGCCCCAGATGTGCCCCGCATGATGCGCAGGTTATTTCGGTTCTCATACCATCAGCATCAACTGATCTGTTAACGGCACCTTTTATCTCATCGTCAAAACTTGGCCAGCCACATCCTGATGCAAATTTATCATCAGAATGATAAAGAGCAGCGCCNNTTTCCTTGTGATCATTATATTTTCCGGTAAAGGGCCTTTCAGTACCTTTATTTTCAATTACTTCTGATTCCGCCTTACTGAGAATGTTTAATGGAAGCTTTTCCTGTGAAAATGACTCTGTGCTCATAATGATAAGTGTGATTATAAATAAGTAGATTTTAATTTTGTTTTCCATATCTGTTTATTTTTACTAAATAACAATTATCGGGCTTAAAAGTTGAGTTTGTCATTCTTACTATTGTTTTTTGCCATTAATTTATTCACAATCCAATAAAACTTATCAAATATCCGTTTTGCAATAATGAAAGTAAACATTTTTTTGCTTTAATTTGTTTAT
>DNOQ01000469.1 GCA_003501665.1 Bacteroidales bacterium
GCGGGGATCTTCGGATCTGTTCATTCCCCGGTAATAAAAAAAAGCAAAAACAATGGCCAGTAATGATACCGATATGGTGATTGCCAATATTTTCTTTGTCCCCTGCGATAGAACAAATATATCCTTCAGTTTCATTAATTATGTACCTGCTCAGCCAGGAATTTTTTGATCTCTAAAGGAGTCGGTGAAGTGAATTTACTCACTATTATATTCACTATTATTGCCAGGGGTGCTCCTATCCACGCAAAATACCATACATTAAGCCAGTAGGATATAAATTCCTGTCCGGGCATGGATCCTCCGCTTAATCCGACAATAAAATATGTTATTGATATTGTTGTGACAAGTATCCCTGCAGCAAGTCCTGCTTTTGCTCCGGCACGGTTCGATCCGCTCCACCATATTCCCAGCAGGAATAGCGGGAAAATTGTACAGGCTGCCATTGAAAATGCCACTGACACCAGTTGCGCTATGAGCCCCAGCTTTAACAAAGCAACTATGGTAACGGCAAGGGCCATGATTATTGTACCTATTCTGGCAACCTTGAGTTGTTTCCTGGGTGTCGAATCAGGATTGATGACCCTCACATAGAGATCGTGTGAAAATGCCGACGCTCCGGCGACCAGAAGTCCCGATACTGTTGAAAATGCAGCTGAGATAGCTCCTGCAGCCAGTAGTCCCACAATAAGTGAATTAATCCCGGCAAGCTGTGCGGTGTATACCACTATGGCATCTTTTGCCAGCACTCCTACCTCGGGACTTGAAGACAAGACTTTTCCGAATGCCGAATAAACAGGTGCTGTCCAGTAAACAAGAGAGATAAAAAAGAGGCCCCACACAACTGACCAGCGTGCATCGGTCACTTTTGGCACAACATAGAAACGCTGAATTACATGAGGTAATCCGGCTGTTCCCACCATCAGCGAAAAACAAATCGCGATCCACTGGAAGAATGTTGTACCGGTTGACGGATCCCAGGGCATTGCATATTCGGGGCTTGCAACTATCGAAAAATCCTGCCCGTAGGCATTAAGAAGTGTTACACCTTCTGATATGTTAGGTGCAGGTATGCCCTGTACAATATCAG
The DNA here is from genome assembly GCA_003501665.1 of Bacteroidales bacterium. GTDB lineage: Bacteria > Bacteroidota > Bacteroidia > Bacteroidales > VadinHA17 > LD21. The sequence goes on from DNOQ01000469.1 coordinate 1,088, forward strand.
TTACAACTGCACCATATCCTATCTGTGGTAAAAGCCAGAAATAATCGAATTTAAATGCCATTATAAATGTAGGCAGAAGGAAAGATGTAACAATTATGACATACTGGATCTGCATGTTCTTTGTGGCTCCGATCATACCCGAGATCAGAGTATACATCAGTACAACGGAAGCCCCTATAATTACAGCCCAGGCATAATCAAGCCCCATGATCCATTTGAACATAAGGCCAATACCGCCGAACTGCCCGACACAATATGCAAATGATATCAGAATAGTAAAAATGGCGCTTGCAATCCTCAGATCGCGCGAATAGTAACGGTCGCCGATAAAATCAGGCGCCGTATATTTTCCATATTTGCGTATCTGGGCGGCCATCAGTATCAAAAGAAGTACATAACCGCCGGTCCATCCAACAACATAGGCAAGGCCGTTGTAACCGAATCCATACATCATACCGGCCATACCAAGAACAGAAGCTGCACTCATCCAGTTTGACGCGATGGCCATTCCGGAACCAACCCTCGAGATTTTCCTTCCCGCTGCATAATAATCTGCCGGATCCTTTGCCCGGAAAAAAACTCCGACAAGAACAAATATCACAATGATCGCAATCAGAATAATAGCCGGACCTGTCTTAAAGCTTCCTTCAAGCTGTGTAAGACTTTCAGCACTTGCTGACAGACCCCCCAGAAAAGAAAGTAACAGAGATAAATATATTTTTTTCATTTGTATACAATTTTTTATTATTCCACAACTCCTTCCCTGCGTAACCTCCGTTCCACAAGAACATTATAGATTATACATAAAACAATGAAAAGCACCAGCAGAAAAACCGCTGTATAAAAATAATGGAAGGGGAATCCAAGAAATTTCGTGTCTGTCAGTACTGATTGATTGTGTGTGAGATAAAATTTCATAACCTCAGGAAGAACTGTAAATGAGACATCATTCAATGATGCCGGATAAGAATCGTTAAGACTGGCTGTAAAGACGGGGGCTTCAAGAGAACCTTCCCTGAAACCTGACCATGGCTCAGTAACCTGGGTAATATATCTGTAAATTCCCTTTATCGTTTCGGCGATTTCAAGATATGTATCACCCCTGGCAGATAAGAGTTGAGTTTTCAGGGACCTTATCTCTGCTACACCATCCAATAATGACCTTCTGAGAGTATCGGGCATTGAACTGAATGCTGCACAGCTTATTGCATCAGAAAGCAGTTCCTGATCCTTAGGCTTAACCATATTCTTTCCTTTAACCAGGACAAGGGAATTTAACAACGATTTGTAATCAGCCGGTGATAAATCATTCGCAATAACTTTTGGCCAGATTGATTCAAACGTCATAAGGGTCTTTTCGGGTGTCGGTTTCTGAATACTCTTTAACAGGAACTGAAAACCGAAAACGGCTATAGCCCATATTACAAGCATTGTGAAAATAACATTCCTGTTTTTCCTGCCATGAAGATTTCTTGGTCTGAAAATGCTGAAATTGTATTGATCCGGTGATTCCATAAAGCTTTTAAGATATTTATTGAGTTTTAAGGCAGGCTAAAATAAAGATTTTGTCACAGGTTTTACTTTATATTACCTTGCAATGTAATATTGTTTTAAATCAATATAATAAATCAACTATATTTGGCAGGGTGAAGTGTAAAACATCATAGCTGTTTCCTGTTTAAATTAAATTATGGAGAAAATTAGCTATGAAACCTTCATCCCGCCTAAGGCGGGACAAAAGATTATGAAAATGAATTTTAAACCCTGATAAGATGAGGATTACAAGAGATGTGGTCTGTGAGGATTGTCATCAGAAATGTGATATTCATAAAGCCTTGCAACTGACAGGCCGGTCATTCTCAGGCACAAATAGTATTCAGGCAAACTTCAGCAAACGAGAAAAGATCTGTAAGCAGGGAGAAAATGTAAGTCATGCCATTTACCTGATTGATGGAACTGCAAAATTGTTCATTGAGGGTATTAACGGGCATAATATTATCCTTTATCTGATGAAGCCACCCTCATATATAGGGCTCCTTTCATTTTTTGAAAGTATTCATTATACATATTCCGTAACAGCTATTGAAGATTCAAAAGTCTGTATGGTGGATCTCGATTTACTGAAACAGCTTTATCTTGAAAACCATGAAGTGTTACTCAGGCTTAACAAGGCTTTTGGAAAATCGGTAGCCTCGATTATGAGCAAAATTATATGCCTGAACCAGAAAAATATAAGAGGCCGTATAGCTGAAAGTCTTCTTTATCTGGCTCATTTTTACGGTGGAGATAAATATCATCTGTCAATAACAAGAAAAGAACTTGGTGAAATGTCTGCAATATCGGAAGAAAATACAGTGAGGTTATTGACTGAACTCAGACAGGAGGGGATAATTAACATTAATGGCCGGGAATTAACAATTGTTGATAAAACTCTGCTAAAGAAAATTTCAGAACTAGGTTAGAATACCATATCGGGTAATTTCCCAAATTCATGTATATATTTGTAAAACACTATATTCTTATCATGATGAAAAAACTTACATTAATCCTTTTACTGAGCATAACAATCTCTTTTATCAATTCGGTATCTTCCCAGACTATTTCAAAAGAGGAACTGATATTCTTAACATCGGAGTGGAAGGGAGAACGTTTCCCTGATGGCCGCCCGAAGATCTCTGATGATTTGCTGGAACGTGCAAAGAATCTTGTCATAGAAGACGGATGGCAGATTTTAAGCAATGAAGGGTATATAAATCAGTTTGAAGGAAACTGGAAAATGGTAAGGGATGACCTTCCGATTATCGGGAGGGCTGTGACAGCCACCTTCATGCCAACCCGTCCGGATATCGAAAAGAATATAAAAGAGAGAGGCTGGAAAAACGGGTTTGTCGGTAATACAAACTCCTGGCCCATTTCAATCCTTCAGAAGGGAGATGTCTATGTAGCTGATTGTTTCGGCAAAATCAAAGGTGGAACTATGATTGGCGATATGCTTGCCACTTCAATATATTCCAAAACCGGTACAGGTGTGATCTTCGATGCAGCAGCCCGTGATCTGACCGGTATCTCTGAAATTGATGGATTCAATGCTTATGTCCGTGACTTCCATCCCTCATTTCTTGTTGATGTAGTTCTTACTGGATTGAATACACCGACCCGGATTGGTGAGGCCATTGTATTACCGGGTGATCTTGTGATCACTGATAAGGAAGGTGTTCTTTTTATCCCTGCACATATGGCTGAAAAAGTTATTGCCACAGCAGAATTTATGACAGCCCGCGGTGCTTTCAGCAAGGCAATGCTCAAAGAAGGACGATATACCTCCGGCCAGGTGGATTCCCAGTGGACAGATGAAATAAAGGAACATTTCCTCAGGTGGATTAAGGAGACACCGGGTCAGCCTAAGATGACAAGAGCACAACTGGATGAATTTATGTCAAAAAGAACCTGGTAAAAAGATCATTTGATTTCCAATTTCCCGACCTGATACCAGCCCTCATTATCTTTACCTTCAATAGCAAGATTAACTTTGGGGTTCCGGGATTGAAGGTCTACAATACCTATTTGCAACTGATAAATACCTTCAGGCATCCCGGATGGAACAAATACTGCATCATCATACAAGTTGTCGCCCGGCAGCCAGCCGGTAATATCAGCATCAGTGATCAAGACCTCGGTCCTTTTTTCATTAGTAAGTCTGATTGCCAGAAGAAATTTCTTATAGATTGGTGCAACACCTTTATTTTCCCACCACGATTTAAAGCTGAGTTTTCCATTAGAGGACACAAATTCCGGATATGAAAAACTGCGTAATACAAAACGGTATCCCATTCTGTTGAGCCAGCGGTTTACTGATGGCCACCATTCTTTCGGAACTGCTGAGGATTTTGCATTAAATGATGATATATGCCATTTCAATGATTCATCAATAATATAATCCACATCCCATCCCTCATCATGCCATTTTTGCATTACCCAACAGACTTCAAGACTCACCGGTGCGGTTTTCCAGGCATCTTTCATTCCGAAATTGATGATCCCCTGGGGATAGTAGTCCATCATATGCGACCATTCAGGGTTGCCAAACCCACCCATATCCCCAAGGCAATCCACCCTCCAGCCTACATTTGCCCTTGAAAGACCGTATTTATTGGTTTTCTCATCCGTCAGAAGCATTATCAAAGGGGTCTTTTTAAAATTATCTGTATATGCATTGACCAAAGACTCCATAATTTCTGTTCTGAGCATGGTCGAGCCCGCACCTTCTCCCCAGAATCCTACAATTGCCAGATCAACAGATTCAAGATCAGGATGGCCATCGTAACGTTGTCCCAATGCAATAATAAACTTGCCAAAGTATTCAGCATAACGAGGATCATTTGCATCAACCCTCCACTTGGGCTGACCCGGCCATAGATCCGGACCTCCGACCATTGAACGGTACCAGGAAGGGACATCCTCGACTCCGCCTCCATAGGGCGCAACCCGTAATAACAGAGTCTGACCGCGTTTATTTGCAGTTCTTAACGCAACATCAATCAATGACCAGTCATATTTACCCTGTTCCGGTTCCAGATACCTCCAATAAATCCTGAAATATGCCAGTGAAGTCATCGGATGATCTTTGTTTTCCAGGTTCCCGTCAAAGGCCTGGTAAACTATCGGTTTGCCTTCTGTCCAGCGAAGACCTTCATTCAAATCATCACCATTAAACCGCTGAAACGTCATAAATCCTATTCCCGGATTAGTTAAAACCTCATCCGTTTCCATGAACCTTGCAGTAATTGTTTTTTGGGCCGGAACCTCAATGCTAATTACTGAAAGAATGAAAAAAGCTAATAAATAATTCAATGATTTTTGCATTTCGCTTTTGAATAAGTGTGTTAATGGGTAGAAAAAACTACCCCCAAAGTAAATGATTTATAAATACTACATTAAATATTAAAGAAATAAGAGATTTTTAAGATCAGAGTACGGTCATTGAATTCGAATCTTCGTGAAATATAAGGATCATTCTCATCGAAACGACCTTCGTTATAAGCTAAATATATGAAGCTGCCCGGTTTATATTCCCAGCTCAAAAGTAAGCTGACCAGATAATTGTTATAAACTCTCTTTTCTTCATAGTAAGTGGTCCCGAACTTACCCTGCATATGCAGTCTTATGAATATATCCTTGGTAAACATCAATGTTGAATTGGAGGATAGCTTAAAATACTGACCGTCCTGTTCGCTAAGGGGATCAAATGTTTTTGTATAACCTCCCTGTATTTTGGATCTCAAATTATTACCTATCTGACCCTCACCATCAATTGTAAAACCGCTCTGGCTGCCGGCATATTTCCGGTCGAAATTGTAGTACGATCCGCCATTAAAAGAGAATATTCCGGCAATCCGGGTTCCCATTTTAAGCGGCCGGGTCGCATAACTCAATTCATAGAAGTTGCCCTGATAATTACCGGTCAACTCTGTTTCTGAAAAGTGTTTATAGTCTGCAACAAATGACATCTCATTAATCAGATTGACCGTCAGGTCAGCCCCTCCGCTGAAATTATCAGTGTTCCTCCCTCCTCCTGTTATATACCGCTTTCCATCATCAGTCTGATCTATCACACCAAACCAGAGATCAGGCATATAGTCCGGATTTTTCTCCATCCAGTTGTCAATATACCGTGAAGTAAAAATATCACCCGTATATTCAAAATCCAGATTGGCTGTTATTTTCCGGATATGATACTTATTTATACGGGGACTAACCCTGAAAACACCATTAGTTTTATTCCAGCCTCTGTCTGATTCTTTCTGAATATATCCGATCCGGTTGATCTCGAAAGCGGGTTCAATACGATTGAAATTGATCTGTGCCCCGATCAGATCACCGGTACGGAGATATGAAAGATTATATGCCATATTCTGACTGAAACCCAGTTCATTTTGGCCTGCAGCAACTTGAAAATCAAGAATATTATTCTCCTTAAAAACAAAGCTGCCATCCAGACCGAACACTCTGTTGAATTTCCCCTCTTCCTCTTTAGTTGCAGCGAGGATACCCAGGTTGCTTGATCCCAGAATATCTTTTTTAACACGTAATACCCCAAGCAAGGCACTTTCAGGATTTTCCATGGTACCTGAAAAAAGAGATTCCCCGGTAATATTACCGAGAACCCCGAATTCAACACCATGCTGTAGCTTACCGGTCAACTTTCCGCCTCCGATAATATCTCCTCTTGCACCAATTCTTCTGCTGTAAAACAATTCCAGGGGAGTATTGAAAATACTTGTCCTTTCGGTAAAGAATGGACGAAGGTCTTTAAACCGTGTCGGAAAACGGGTCAGGTTAATTTCAAAAACATCTGCATCAACCTGCGCAAAATCCGGATTAACAGTAATATCACCTGTAAGATTTGGTGAGGGACTATACCTGATATCCCCTCCGAGATTATATGTCACAGATGGGTTCAGGTCCCTCAATTCTGTTCTTCCCAGAACTCCGAAAGGTCTTATTTCGAAAGTTCTTCCTGATTTAATATTTCTTATATTTTCAATATTTCCCAACTGTGACATACGGGTTGTATTATCCCATTCCGGCAGATGGGGCTTCCATTGTCCCCGGGATGCGTCTTTCGACATATTTCTCATAATGTTGAATCCCCAGATCTGATCCGGTTTATTGGAGAACCTGAAATTATAGAACGGGATCTTTATTTCTGCATACCAGCCTTTGTCATCCACTGATCCTGCTGAATACCATATACCGGTCCAGTTCTGATCACGTTTCACATCGTCATAGCGAAGTTCATCAACCTGCACACCTGTAGGAGATACTGAAAATTTATATCCGGTGCGGTGATCGTGATAACTATCTATGAAAAGATCCACATTATCAGGAGCAGAAGTACCTCTTGGTGCTAAATGTTGCTTTATCTTTTCCGGTTCAGAATCCCGGCACCATGCCCCTATATACAGATTCTCCTCATCATATAAAATGGCAAATTCTGTTTCTTCACTCATTGGCACCAGTGGGAAGGGCTCTTTTTCAAGCAGTCCGCCCCGATGCTCCGCATTCATCCAGGCAGCCTCGTCCAGATGGCCATCAATAATGATCTTATCTGATCCGGTCAGACGATATGCACGTATGGTATAATTTTCACGGGCAGTATCATTTACCAGAGCTCTTATCGAATCGAAATATTCTGATGTAAACTGATTATAATCAATAACCCGCTGGCTTAAGAGATCCGGGCAAAAAACAAACAGGTTAATAAAAACTGCAAGGACAGTGATTAAATATACTCTTTGTATTTGATTTTTATGATCAGCCATAAATACGGATTATGTATTCTGAGCTATTACCATCAAAAATAATGTAAATTATTAGTATTTAAAATCTTAAATTAAGTTAAAAATTGTTACGATTTGAATTTTTTCTACTTAAACCATAAATGAACTTTTTGCCGGTTATTTACTAAATTTGTCCGATGAGAACCACTTATAGCTCTATAATTCTCTGGCCGAAAATCGTGATGAATTTTATTATTTCAGCCGGAGCCTTCCTGTTAATGTCCAATATTGATAGTACCAGGAATGAAAAAGTCCTTTTCGACGGAGTATCCTTCGACCACTGGCAGGTAATAGATTATGAAGGTCACGGGGCAGTATCCGTTGCAGACAGCTGTATTATAATCGGTAAAGGAGAATATATTTCCGGTATCAGGTGGACTGATGATTTTCCAAAATCAAACTATGAGATTACTCTTTATGCAAAACGGGTTGAAGGAAACGATTTCTTTTGCGGAATGACCTTCCCGGTTAAAGAGTCATTTGTAACTCTTGTTCTGGGCGGATGGGGAGGGTCACTGTGCGGGCTCAGTTGCATTGACGGGTATGATGCTGCAAACAATTATACCAGTAAAATATTCTTTTTCGGAACAGATGTCTGGTGGTCCGTTCGACTTAGAGTGACTGACAAAAAGATAGAAGCCTGGATAGAGCAGGATAAAATTGTTGATTTTACAATTGGTAATTCCGGATTATCCCTTCGGATGGAGGTGGAGTCATCAGTACCATTCGGAATTACAACGTATAAAACTACCGGAGCTCTGCGTGACTTAAAGCTTCACATGGAATGAATACATTCCCAACCCCCTTTTGCTTAGGGTAAGTTTAAAAAGTTCCATCTGCCAGTATTTAAAATTAAAATATCGATTATCCATGAAACCTACATGTTTGAAAAATCTGTTCATTATCTTTTTTATATTTTTATCTTTTCTGTCCCAGGCCGCAATCGATGTATAGCGGACCATTACAGGGCATACAAAAACAACAGACCAGGTAATCCATATATCAGCCTCTTCCGGTTTCAACATCATTTGATTTCTATTTTCCCTATCGGATACCAGCCATCATTATCCCGGTCTTCAATAGCAAGATTAACTTTCGGTTTCCAGGATTGACTGTCAACAATACCAATTTGCAGCTGATAAATACCTGCAGGCATCCCGGATGGAACAAAAACAGCATCATCATACAGGTTGTCTCCCGGCAGCCAGCCTGTGATATCAGCATCTGTAATCAAAACCTCGGTTCTTTTTTCATTAGTAAGTCTGATTGCCAGAAGGAATTTCTTATAGATTGGTGCAACACCTTTGTTTTCCCACCAGGATTTAAAGCTTAGTTTTCCATTGGGGGACACAAATTCCGGATATGAAAAG
>DNOQ01000066.1:0-317 GCA_003501665.1 Bacteroidales bacterium
ACACCACCACTGTCACTTGAAGAATTATTCATGAAGCACCTTCGTCCCGGTGACATATTTACACATCCGTATGCTTATTTCCCCGATTCAAGGGAAACCGTGGTTGATGAGAATGGAAAAGTCAAACCTTTTGTTTTTGAAGCTCAGAAACGCGGAATAAAATTCGATTTAGGACATGGCGGCGGTTCCTTCACATGGAAACAGGCTATCCCTTCCGTAAAACAGGGATTTATAGCAGATGCCATCAGTTCAGATCTTCATACGGGAAGTATGAACAGCGGAATGAAAGACATGGCCAATCTTATGTCAAAGTTCCT
>DNOQ01000066.1:392-3397 GCA_003501665.1 Bacteroidales bacterium
TGAAAGGAACTCAAAAGCTTGTTGCCGAATTTACGATCAGAGCCGGGAAAATAGTATGGGACCTGAACGGGATAGCTGCCGGCGGGAAGACATGGTAATTTTATAATTCCTAAACCGTTTCGCAATGAAATTCTCTTATCATACTAAAATTCCTTCATGAAATTTATATGTGTTTTAACTAAATTCTATTTGCTGACTCTCTGTTCGTTCGGGCAAACCCAGGTTCCTTTCACAAGTACACCCCTGACGGTGACGGATGATCTCTCCTCCCTTATGGTCCAGGGAATAGACAAATTTTTAATCCGGGAAACCGAATATGTCCGGAAGGAGCGGACCGGATTATGGAAAATCAGCTTCTCTAGTCCGGAAGCATTCAACAATTCGATCATTTTTCAGCGCAAACTTCTGGCACAGCGTCTGGGGGTAGTGGATAACAGAATTGCTCCTGCATTGGAAGTTCTGACAAATAACAAGTTGCATCAGTTTAAAGTGGAAAATAGAGCCTGCATTATCCGTGCAGTCCGTTGGGCAGTCCTTGAAGGACTTTGGGCAGAGGGATTGCTCCTTCAACCGAAGGGAAAGGTTATTGCCAGGGCTGTAATTATTCCCGATGCGGATATCCTACCTGAAGTTCTTGCAGGATTTTATAAGACCAGCGGATTTTTAAATGAGGTAGCAAGGCGGCTTGCAGAAGAAGGATGGGAAATACTCATCCCTGTATTAGTCAGCAGAGATGATACTTTTTCAGGAAGTACTCTGGCCGGACGCTATACAAACCAGCCTCATAGGGAGTGGATCTATCGTCAGGCATACGAAGTCGGTCGTCATATTATCGGGTATGAACTGCAAAAAATCTTTGCTGCAATTGACTGGATGGAATCACAGAATAAATCTGATGAAGGAGCTGTTCCCATCGGTATTGCGGGATATGGAGAGGGAGGATTGCTGGCTTTATATGCTTCCGCACTTGATCCGCGCATCTCTTCCACCCTTGTAAGTGGATATTTCAATAATAGGGAACAACTCTGGAATGAACCTGTTTATCGTAATGTTTTTGGACTATTGAAATATTTTGGTGATGCAGAGTTGGCTGTCATGTCCTGGCCACGATGCCTTGTTGTGGAACATTCTTTTGCTCCCGAAGTATCGGGTCCGCCTGCTCCCTCAAAAGGACGGACAGGAGCTGCTCCGGGACACCTGACCACGCCGAATTTTTCGACTGCCCGGGCGGAAATAAACCGGGCGAAAGATCTTCTGCCTTCAGACCATATTCATATCCATTGGCTCCATGGTAAAGATAGTTCTGCTTTAAGACCATTTTCACATGAAAGCATCAATGTTTTTGCAAAAGGCTTAAACATAGATATTCCATCCAAATTCACCAATAAATTACTCTCCTCATTAGAGATTGTTGACTGGCCTGATTTTAATACTCGTCAGGAGCGTACCGTGAGAAGCATTGAGCAACATGTCCAGCATGTGTTATCACTTTGTGAGCGTACACGCGATCAAAATTTCTGGCAGACACTCAAAGGTGACACAGCTTCCCAAAAGTCAGTAAAGGCAACACATCGTGAACGTATGTGGGAAATAATTGGCCGTCTTCCAACTCCGACCATACCAGCCAATCTAAAATCACGTCAACTGCAAAAAAACAAAAACTGGACTGGTTATGAAATAACTCTGGATGTCTGGCCTGGAGTATTTGCATGGGGTATTTTGCTCATACCAAATGATATTAAACAAGGTGAAAGACGCCCTGTTGTAGTCTGTCAGCATGGACTTGAGGGTTTACCGGTTGATGTAGTCACTACTGATCCGAAGGCAGATAGTTTTCGAGCCTATCAGGGGTTTGCCGCCAGGCTGGCTGATCGCGGTTATGTAGTTTTTGCACCTCATAATCCGTATCGGGGAGGAGATAAATTCAGGGTTTTGCAAAGAAAGGCAAATCCCCTGGGGCTATCTTTATTTTCTGTGATTACAGGTCAGCACCAGCGTATTTTAGAGTGGCTGGGGCAACTATCTTTTACAGATCCTTCAAAAATCGGTTTCTATGGTCTTTCTTATGGGGGAAAAACAGCAATGCGGATACCGGCTCTTTTAGAAGGTTATGCTCTGTCCGTTTGCTCCGGAGACTTTAATGAATGGGTACGTAAAAACGCATGTACCGGTTATCCTTTCACATATATGTTCACCGGTGAATATGAAATTTTTGAGTGGGATCTTGGGCATTCATTCAATTATGCAGAAATGGCTGGATTGATAGCACCACGTCCTTTTATGGTCGAAAGAGGCCATAATGATGGCGTTGCCATAGACGAATGGGTAGCCTATGAGTTTGCAAAAGTCAGACGACATTACGATTTCCTTGATCTGCAGGAATCTTGCCGGATCGAATATTTCAACGGTCCACATATGATACATGGTGTCGGGACCTTTGAGTTTCTCGACAGGCATTTGCATTGGAAACACTAATAAAAGTGAACAGGCTTTGTTTTATGGAACCTTCATGATTGTAAATTTATTTTCATTATCTTTTGTGTCGTTGTAACATGAAGGTTTCATAAGTGATAAAGCTGATGATGTAATCTGGTACACGTGGATTGAACCTGATAGCGAGAGTCCCGATTTTCACATTCCATCCTCTTTGGGCAAATGCATTTTTGAGAAGCCTCGCTCAGGCAAGCCTGGTTCGGCCAGTTTGTTTGAGTACTGAAGGATTGCTCGCTCCGCTTTCGCTTAAGCCACATTGCAGCTTCAGCCAATAAAAACAGTAAAAAAGCTGTTAATAACCCAGTATTTATTAACAATTTGTAGTGTCTCAAAATCATAATTACACGTAATCAATTAGTTATGAATTAGAAATTTTACAACTCAAGATGTTGTCCCCCCGCTCTTATTTCTGAATACTAATGAGATAAGCATTTAGGAATGTTGACATATTGGATAGTGGCAACCATAGGTTACCAGCTGAAACAGCAAGGGATAAACTCCGACTGGCGTGA
>DNOQ01000009.1 GCA_003501665.1 Bacteroidales bacterium
ACTGAAAATGCCCCGGTTTTATACACGGCCGGAAAAGGCAGGAAGCCTGTTTTTACGGGCAGTACCGGATTGAAAAAATGGAAGATCCTTAAGGATAAACAGAAACTGAACCTGTTGGATCCTTCTGTCCGGGGAAAAATATTTGTAACAGATCTGAAAAGATCGGGGATCACTGATTATGGTGATCCGATGGAACCTGGTTCCAGACCTGAATTATATTGTAACAGCAGCCTTCAGACACTTGCCCGCTGGCCTGATGACGGATTTACAAAGGCCGGGGTATCAAGAGGAAAGACTGAACTCCCTGCCACATATACCGGTGAGAGAGGTACCAGGGAAGGGGCTTTTGAATATACCGATGAACGGATCAATCGCTGGGCTGGTGAAAATGATATCAGAGCAGGAGGTTACTGGTACTGGGATTGGAGTGAGGAGTACCATAAAGTTGACAAATTAGATACTTTATCCCAAACAGTCTTTATTCGTGAACCATATCACAGATACGGTTATAAAGACAGTCTGAGATACTACGGACTTAACCTGTTTTGTGAGATGGACAAGCCCGGTGAATGGTATCTTGACAGGCTTACCGGATTATTGTATTGGTATCCCCCGGAAAATATCAGACCAGCCAAAGCAGAAGTACGTCTGACTTTATTCAGCGCTCCTTATATGATAGAATTGAGAAATTGTTCATTTATCACCATAAAGGGACTGGAATTGCAGGAAAGCCGCGGAAGCGCTATTCTGATAAGTGATGGAAATAACTGCATAATCTCTGACTGCAGAATTGAACGGTTTGGGTTAGATGGCATTCATGTTAAAGAGGGATCACATCATGGCATATCGGGATGTCTGCTGAGGTCGTTCGGATATGGCGGGATTAAGATGACCGGAGGCAATCGTAAAGATCTTACTCCAGCCGGTCATAAGGTGGAGCATACAATTGTCGAATATTTCTCTCTGTTCAAACGAACTTATGAACCTGCCATACACCTGACCGGTTGTGGGATCAGGATCAATAACAACCGTTTACGGTTTTCGTCTTCATCAGCCATGCGGCTCGAAGGCAACGACTTTCTGATTGAATATAACCAGGTCAGTCATGTAGTCAATGAGTCAGACGATCAGGGAGGTATTGATATATTTTACAATCCCTCCTATCAGGGAATTGTCATCCGATACAACCATTGGTCGGATATCACCGGTGGTACACGCCATGGCGCTGCAGGTGTCAGGCTGGATGATATGATATCGGGAGTTACCATTTTCGGCAATATATTTGAAAGATGCGGAGCATTGCATTTCGGAGGGGTGCAGATACATGGAGGAAAGGATAACATCGTAGAAAATAATCTGTTCTATAAATGTTTTGCAGCAGTCAGTTTCTCACCATGGGGAGAGGAAAGATGGCTCAGGCAACTCGAATCCCCGGTGATTAAAACTAAAATCTACGAAGAAGTAAATATTAATTCTCCGGTATACATGGAGAGATACCCGCTGCTTAAAGATCTTCGGTCCGATCCGGATAAAAATATCGTAATCAATAACCTTATTGTGGATTGCAAGAATATATTCCTGAGGAATAATAAATCACAGGTACTGATAAATAATTATTCCATTGATGCAGATGATAAGAGTCTGGAAACATTATGTTCGCCCGGATTTCTCAGTAAATATGGTTTGAAGCCCATACCTTTTAAAGATATCGGACCAGTAAATTTTTCCGCTGACTGGAAATCCATTAAGTAGTTTTAACACAATAATTATGAGAAGATTAACCACAACCCAATATGAGAAGTCTATACAATTATAAACAGCTTTTAATCTATTTAATCCCCGTCATTCTTCTCCAATGTGCAGATTCACAAAGATTAACCGAAAGTGTAAGGATTGTAAGGGGTGCGGTAAACGGTGTAGAAGTGAAAAGAAACGGATCGACACTTGTAATTTATGGTGATCCTGATAATAAAATCAGGAAAGCGGATATTGTCCTGTTCACCCATTTTCGCCGGGATGTTATCTGGGCTGGCAGAAATCTGACAGAACACGGATCACATGCAGTCGTGCCGGATAAAGAAATAATCTATTTTACAGGATGCGATTCCATTTGGACTAAAGCATTTCAGACACGATTTCATGATTATTATTGCCAGACGTCAAAAATATCATTTATACCACAAAAAGTATACAGGGCAGTAAAAGGCGGAGAGATATTAACCTGGCAGGATATTGATATAAAAGTACTTGACACACCCGGTTATACCCGTGGATCTGTTACTTATATCATGGATATCGACGGAAAAAGATTTGCATTTACGGGAGATCTGATTTATAACGAAGGAAAAATCCCTGATTTGTACAGCTTTCAGGATTCGTTACAAAGTATAGGAGGTTATCATGGATATGCAACCAGGCTTGGACAGCTGGTATCCAGCCTTCAGCTTATTGCCGGGGAGAAACCTGATATTATTATACCTGCAAGAGGACCAATCATAACTAATCCTGATGCTTCGATCCGGGAACTGATCCGGAAGATCCGGAGTGTTTATCAGAACTATTTGTCGATCAGTGCATATCGCTGGTATTTTCCGGAACGCATGGCTCTACTGGCTAATCATGTTCCCGGGCCAGATGCACATGTTGACTGGATGCCTTTTGCAGTTACCGAAAAGAAACCGCCTGCGTGGTACATACATATTAATAATTCCAATCTTGTTTTTGCGGATGACAGTTCAGCATTTCTGATAGATTGTGGAGTTACCGGCACTTTTAAAAGACTGGTGGCATTAAAGCAATCAGGGAGGTTAAAGAGTCTTGATGGAGTTTTCATTACTCATTATCACGATGATCATACAAATAATATTAATGATGTTTTGAAGGAATTCGATTGCCCTGTTTATGCCACCAGGGAACTGGAAGATATTCTCGGGAATCCCGGAGCCTATGATCTGCCATGTCTTACCACTGAATCAATAAAGGATCTGAACATTATGCAGGATGGTCAGAGAATATTATGGAAGGATTTCACCCTCACCTTCCGTTTTTTTCCTGGCCAGACACTTTACCATGATGCTCTCTTATTTGAAAAAAGCAACGGAGAAACTATCTTCTTTATCGGAGATTCATTCACACCTTCAGGAATTGATGATTATTGTCTCCTGAATCGTAATTTTTTACATCAGGGGAGTGGATATTTTTATTGTCTGGATATTCTTAAAAACCTTCCCGGAAATGTTCTACTTTCCAACCAGCACGTTGAACCTCTGTTCTCATTTTCAAAGCAACAGCTTGATCATATGACAAATATGCTTAAGGAGAGGACTATTATAATGAAGGATTTATTTCCGTGGGATAACATTAACTTTGGGATTGATGAACAATGGGTACGTATTTATCCTTATGCTCAGAAAACAAATTCCGGGGCAACTGTAGAACTCTCTGTAAAAATATTCAATCACTCGGATGTTGTTAACACATATCATATAAAACCTGATGTTCCGGCAGGATTTGATCCGAAGCCGGCTTCATCTTCATTGGAGATCCAACCGCGAACTGAAGGGGAACAAGTTTTTGAAATCAGGATTCCGAAAAAGATACCGGCTGGCCTTTTTATGGTGTCGGCAGATATCAGTACCGGGAATTGGGATTTACGAAGATGGAGTGAAGCAATGATAGAGGTTGTTCAGTAATGAAA
>DNOQ01000148.1 GCA_003501665.1 Bacteroidales bacterium
TCTGATCAGGATAAGTGTTGACCAGCCGTGTGAAATACTCACTGGCCTTCTGCTTTCCCATCTTTTCGTTGACCAATCCCAGGTGATACAGGGTTTTGGCAGAAACCTGTCGATCGTTGGGATACTTTTTCAGAATATCCAGGTAGAGATTAACAGCCTTATCGAGGTTGCCTGTTACTTCTTCCTCATAAATTGCTGCTGCAAGTGCTACCGATGCCTTGTTCTCCTGGGCGGAAAGAGATACGGTCAGGAATACAAAGACAATAATTAAAAACAGACGTGTTTTCATGATCCGGTTAATTTTTTGATAAAGGTACCGCCTGTGTACGTTATGCATATTAACATCCGGATAAGTTTGGTTAAGATCAGGTTAAGATTCATGCGGATCGAATTTATATCCTGCGCCCCGTATGCCTGTAATCCAGTGTGATTGGACCGGATCATCCTCAATCTTCTTCCGCAGATTGGCAATATGGGTATCCACGGTTCTGGGAGTGACATAAACCTCATCACCCCAGATACTGCGAAGAATATCATCACGTTTAATTACGTGTCCTGCATGCTGCATCAGCAGCTTCATCAGGGCAAATTCAATGGTTGTGAGTTGAACCGGCTCACTGTTTTTTGCAAAAGTGTATTTTGAAGGGTCCAGCTCAAAGGGGCCAAACCGTATCGTTGCCCCGGCAGTCTGCTGATCCCTGATCTCTGACCTTCGCAACAATGCTTTAACACGGGCATGAAGCTCGAAGGGGCTGAATGGCTTGGTTACATAATCGTCAGCCCCGAGCTCAAGTCCCAGCACTTTGTCGAACTCCTGACTTTTGGCAGTCAGCATAATGATCGGAGTTCCGATATCACGTCGCCGTAACTCTTTGCAGATATCCAGTCCGTTCAACTCGGGCAACATCAGATCAAGAATGATAATATCAAGATTCAGATCCAAAGCCTTTTCGAGCCCTTCTGGTCCGGTTGCAGCAGAGTCGACCTGATAACCTTCAAATCTGAAATCATCCTCCAAGGCCATCCGGATGTTCCGGGCATCTTCTATTATCAGGATCTTTTTCATTTGTTTCTGTATGTATTATAGTTTATAATAGTCTCCAGTCNNGACTGAGGACTGAGGACTGCAGACTTTAAATTCCTCCCAAAGGCAACCTGACCGTAACCCTAGTACCTTTACCGACTTCGCTTTCGATATCAATTGATCCACCATGGGCTTCAACTATCTGTTTCACGATCGTCAGACCGATCCCGCTTCCTCTTATCCCTGACTTTTGAGGTTCATCACCACGAAAGAACCGGTCAAATATTTTCTCCTGATCCCTTCCTGAAATGCCAATACCGTAATCCTTCACGCAGATAAGTACTTCATTATTTCGTGGAGAAAGGGTGATGTCAATTATTCTTGATGTTCCGGAAAATTTTATTGCATTATCAATAAGGTTATAGAAAACCTGCAAAATGGCATCCCTGTCACCTCTGATCAGGAGCACCTTATCAGGACTATCATACCTGATATCAAAACCCTGTTCTTTTATCCTTTCCCGGGTTGATTCCAGAAACTTCACGAGGAGGTTATCGAGATCCAAATCGATAAAATCGTATTTCTTGCGATCATCATCCATCCTTGAAAAATCCAGAATATTATCTATCAGATGACTGAGGTGTTGGCTCTCCTCCAGCATTGCTGAGTAGTATGCTGATTTGCGCTCTTCTGTCTCCACCCGTTTATGATGCAGCATTTCAGTCATCATGCGGATGGAAGTAAGCGGACTTTTAAGTTCATGCGATACATTGGAAATGAATTCCGATTTCAGTTTATTCAGCCTGAGTTCTACATTCAGGGTATACATTATAAAAACAAAACCGAGAACCATGAGGAGTGCGATCAGAATAAATATAAAAAGATAAATGCCGCTTCCTGCTTTCAATAAGGCTGCTATGAAACCAGGTTTATTTTCACTAAGTAGTAATTCCCAGTTGGGAAGATTTTCCGGAAAAGAGAAAGACAGGTAGTCGGATTTTTCCTCAAGAACTTTCGAAAAAATAAGTTTCCCATTCTCATCTTCAACTTTTACATTTATCGAAGAGCCCGGATCGAGTTCCCTGATCAGCCTTTCTGAAATTGATTTCAGATAGACCGTAAAATCAATCACCATGGTAGTTTGAATACCATTGTCCTGAATCCTTGATAAATAAACTGCCGCAAGCTCAGCAGAATTGACCGGAATACACGATAACTCATTCTTGTCACTTTTAAAATGATTCTTACTCCCGGATGAGATCAGATCCGGACCACTGAGTATCCTGATCAGATAATCAGTGCGGTTTTTTTGATTATCCAGTTCCCCAACCAGAGAATCAGTCACCCGGTCTGTTTCCCGGATGATATCTTTGAAAGACTGATAAAACATGTCAAACTGATTTTTGTCGTATTCACCCGGGGGGTGAAGCATGAACTCCAGATATTGACGGGAATTGTTCATCATTTCATCCTTTTCTCCAAGCGATTTATTGATCTTCAGAATTTCCAGACTGGCCAGCAGTCCCAGCGGTATTTGTCCGTTCAAAAGGCTTCCACGGTAATTATTCCGGATCTCATCATACAGAGCTTCAGCCCGCTCAGGCTGGTTCATCTTGTTGTACAACCGGGCTGAAACTACAAGTGCCCGGATTTTTTCTGCCGGATCATTCGTTTTGAGGATAATATCCTGGTAAAACCTTAGCGCATCTGAAAACCTTCGATCAATAAACTCCAGCCGGAGACCTTCTTTCAGGATGGCTGGTTGTTTTAACTGCTCAGTCTGGTTAGTCAGGAATTTTGGAGGCAGATACAGGAGCTGATGGGTTATGAGCTTTTGTGAACCGCCGGAATCTTTGACAATAAGTACAAGCAAAGCCTGGTCATACTGTCTGGAGCCAGACAGAATTGTGTCGGCGGTCTGTTCATTCATGAACTGTACAAAACCAGAATCAATTGAAGTAAAAAAATCCTGGCTGTACATTTCAAGCCTCCTCCGGTTCTCCTTCTCGCGCAGAGCCTGATCGTTACGTATGCCCCGATAGGCAAAATATCCCAGCAGAATACCTGGAAGGACCACAGCCAGTGTATAATACAGGATTATTTTTCTTCTGCGTGATCCTGGTTTGGCAGGTTTCATTGGTACTGTACAGCTTGTTTTATCAAATTTCAGAAAAATCAGGCAGTTACTTGTTAAGAATTGGAGAAATTCTGTTAAGAATTGAAGAAGGTCCCAGAAATGGATATACAAAATGAAGTTTCCAATCCTAATTGTTTTGAATTTGGATGTTGCAGGCTATATTTAGGGACTATTTTTATTATAATTAAAATATTGGACACTATGGCAAACACTTATACTCAATGTTATTTTCATTTGGTTTTTTCAGTAAAAAACCGGGATGCCTTATTAAGAAAAGAATGGAAAGATGAATTAGAAAAGTATATAACTGGAATTGTCCAGAATCATCGGCATAAAATGCTGGCAATAGGTTCAATGCCCGATCATATGCATATTTTGATCGGATATAATGTAAATCAACTGATCCCTGATCTGGTAGAAGAAATTAAAACATCGTCCAATTCATGGATTAAAGTGAAAAGGTTGTCCAAATTTAAGTTTGAATGGCAAAAAGGTTATGGGGCATTTACCTATTCCCACTCCCAAATTGATAATGTTGTGAAGTATATTTTAAACCAGGAAGAACATCACAAAAAGAAGCCGTTCAGAGAAGAATATTGGGAAATGCTGAAAAAGAACAATGTTGAATTTAGGCAGGAATATTTGTTTGAATTCTTTAATGATATTTATGAATGGGATTGAATATCACGGTGCTCTGCACCTTTTGTCGTGTTTCTCAAATAAATTTGCTACAAATATTTTGCAGCTCTGCTGCTTTGAACAAACCTTAAATTTCTGTAAATACCTTTGTGCTCAATCGTATCGAACAAACCAATGAGGTGCGTAGCACCACAATATTTGTAGAAAAATGTTTATAATGAATTTCAGAGGTGCAGCGCACCGAAATATTTATATTAAAAAAGGGCACAACAACCCAACATTGTGCCCCTGAGAATAATCTTGTTATTGGTCTTTTATTTCGGTAGAAAGTTCTCCAGCACCCAGAGCTCATAATTTGTCCGGCTTTGCGTGAACGCCATGCGTTTCCCGCTCGGGTGCATAACGAATCCCCAGGTCGATTCCGGGTTACTGTAGAGTTTTTCGCCCGGACCACCATCTACCGGGAAACGCCAAAGCTCGCTACCCTGCTTGAGGCTCTTTGCCACCAATATATGCTTTCCGTCGGGTGCCCATGTGGGGCCGGAAATTTCAGGCGAATCGGCTTCGGGTACACGCCACAGTTCTGACTCTTTACCTGACTTAATATCAAGGATGCCCAGCACGTATGATTTGGTCGGCCTGTCATTCCGAAAATATACAAACCGGGTACCATCGGATGAGATCTTCATGTCGCGGGTGTGCATACCGCGATAGATGTCCTTCTCCTCGCCGGTGATGAGGTCTTTGCGCCTGATAATAAATTCTTCGCTTTCTTCAGGGGACCTGACCTTGTAGAAGATCGCTTTGCCATCTGGGGACCAGTTTTGACTTGGGTCCACCGGATTATTCTCATCTGGAATCCTGGCAAGCTGACTTACTTCTCCACTTTCCCGATCGATTGCGAAAATGCCGAAGTCATAGTTCTCCCCTGTTCCGGTAACTGCAAACTGTTTCCCATCAGGAGACAGGATAGGCCTGTACCAGTAACGGAGTTTTGGTTTTAAACTTATTTCGCGCGTCTGTCCGGTTTCTTCTGAGCGTATGAACAGCAATCGTTCGTTAAGCTGGGGATCTTTGAAGATCTCGTAATAGAGCAGTTTGCCATCAGGTGACCATTCAGTCCACGCAGCCCTGGGGTAGTTTTGATCCACGAGTGATTGCGTATCGGTTACTTTCCCGGTTGTTTCGTCAAACGGGCTGATGTATGCATTGGTGGTTCCAGTATTCTCAAGCTGGAAGAGCCGTCCATCGGTAGTCAGGTTCAGATTGCTTGTAGTGAAGTTGGGATTCTGGCTGGCAATGAGGTTTAACCTGAGCAATTCCAGACCTCCAAGTGACCGGCCATTTTTAATCTCCTGCAGATATAGATCGCGAGTTCCCGACCGATCACTTACAAACAGAATGCCTGAGCCATCCTTCATCCAGCCAACCATGCTATCTTTCGAGGGGTTTTGAATGAGAACAGAATCCTTCTTTGTCATAGTATCATGTACAAAGATGTCGCCCCTCAGACCATAAGCTATGTATCGTCCGTCCGGAGATGGGTATCCCCAATCAATAGCTTCCAGCTCTGGCTGTCCGATATTGTGAATTGAGCCATCCGACAGAGAAATGATTTGCCGTTGGTTGGTTTTGTCCTTAAGATTGTATGAACTTGCCAATATTCGTTGACCATCCGGCATCCAGGTGCTAATATACATCCATCTCCCGTCCTGGCCGTTGTGAAGCACACGCATGGATGATCCATCGAGCGCCGAGAGACGAAGCTCTCCAAAGCTCCTGACCGTCCAGCTATAGGCTATCTGTTTACCGTCCGGTGAGATCGCAGCGTCGGAAGCGTAGGTCCAGTCAACCCACGAACCCTCCCGGGTAATTTGTCGTTGCTCGCCTGACTGGAGATCGCGAAGCCAGAGATCACCTGTATCATTCATCCCAAAAACAACATACCGGCCATTCGGTGAGACGCCAAGAGGCTGGTTCTTCCCTGCAACCCAAATCCGGCGCATGGATGCTTCGCTGCTAATATTGGCTGCAGCTTTCCCTCCGGAGAGAATGTTGAGCCGCTCTCTTGCCAGTTTTGTGGGTTCAGCCTGGTCTGCATAGTCCCGCACTACAAGCTCATAGGCCAGTTGTGCTTCCTTCAAACCTAATCTTTCTTTACAAATCCCAAAATGCAGCAGTGCTTTTGCTGCAACAGGACGGTTGTCAGGGTACTGTTTAACTATCGTTTCATAGATTTTAATAGCAGCATCCATCTCCCCTTCAATTTCTTCCTTGTATAAAGCAGACTGGTAAAGCTGTTCAGCGGATTGCTGTCCATAACCGACCGATACCAGGCTGAAAGCAAGAAATAGAACAACGACAATAAATTGATGTGACTTCATGGTTGATCCCTCCTGTTTTTAATGAACTTATTATTTTACAGGAACAAACATATTA
>DNOQ01000147.1:0-5237 GCA_003501665.1 Bacteroidales bacterium
TAATATGTTTGTTCCTGTAAAATAAAAAGTTCATTAAAAACAGGAGGGATCAACCATGAAGTCATATCAATTTATTGTCGTTGTTCTATTTCTTGCTTTCAGCCTGGTATCGGTCGTTTACGGCCAGCAAGCCGCTGAACAGCTTTACCAGTCTGCTTTATACAAGGAAGAAATTGAAGGAGACCTGGATGCAGCTATTAAGATCTATGAAACGGTTATTAAGCAGTATCCTGAAAACCGTCCGGTTGCAGCAAAGACACAGCTCCATATCGGTCTGTGTTATGAAAAACTAGGCTTGAAAGAAGCGCAAAAAGCTTACCAGAAAGTGGTTGACAAGTATCCTGAACAAACTGAAGCAGTCAAACTGGCGAATGAAAAACTATCTCTTCTCTTTAGAGTCGGCAGCGTTGTCGGAAAAGGTGACAGTACACTTAAGATGACGAAAATATTTGAAAGTTCCGAAAAATCAGGCTTCCTGTCTCCGGATGGCAAAAAGCTTGCCTTAATAGGAGAAGAAGGAGACATATGGATAAGGGATATTGCCAGTGGCAAAGAGACACGGCTCACCCAGACTCCGAGTTATAAATACTGGTGCTTTTGGTCCCCTAACAGCGAATTAATTGCCTATCTTGATGCCGTAGGTGGCTTGTATGTGGTTTCTGCAAAAGGAGGAGAACTGAGATCCCTTATCAAGTCCGATTCAGACTTCATCAAGGAGGGCAATTATGTCTGGCCAACAGGCTGGTCATCGGACAATCAAATGATTCTTTGCCAGGTTAGCAGAAGGGGCCTTTGTGCGATTCCCCTTTCAGGAGGTGAATGGAAAGACATTTTTAAACTCCCGGCCCAATATTCTGATAAAGATTTCAATCTATTGACATTATCGCCCAATGGTAAATTCGTAGCTTATGAATCAACGAAGTCCGGGAATTCAGATATTTATGTGATACCTGCAGATGGAGGAAATTCTATTCAGATTACAAAACATCCTGCTCCTGATACCGAACCCACCTGGTCATTCGATGGGAAATGGATTGCCTTTATTACTTCGAGAAGCGGGACCAATGAAATTTGGGCAACAAGGATTTCCCCGGATGGTAATCCTGAGGGTGAATCCCTTCAGATTTTCCGGGGCTTTTCAGGATCGAGGTCATATTACAATTGGACGATAGATGGGAAGATTGCAATTTCAAAGAGTGCAGGCGTTTCTAATATTTTCGTCCGGGAGCTTCAAACCGGAAAGGAAACTCAGTTAACGAATATCCTGACTTTTGAAAGTCATCCACGATGGTCTCCTGATGGTAGTCAGATCGCGTTCATTTCCCGCCGTGATGGGGAATCGGATTTATGGACGATCCCTTCTAAAGGTGGAGAAGCCAATAAGGTAACAGTGAACGTGCCTAATCCCAATGCAACTCCCCGTTACATCTCAAGACCTTCCTGGCTGCCTGATGGAAAATCGCTGGCTTTCGGAGGTATTTTTGGTGAGGATCGGGGCATTTGGACCGTACCTACAAGCGGAGGAATACCAGAAAAAATGAAATCTGACTTTGGTCCGTTGATCGAAAACTGCGATGTATCACCCGACGGTGCATACATAACCTTTGATTATATAGGAGTAAAAGAGGGGAATCCTATAAAAAACTCAAGAAATCCTGAACGAGATATCTATGTAATTCCATTCAAAGGCGGATCCCCTCAGCGGATAACAATGATTGCGAAAAGCGGCTTGAGCTTTATTTCTCCAAGCTGGTCACCAGATGGAAAAATGATAGCTTTCCGGTCCACGGACGTGTTTGAAGGTAATGAAGGTAAGAATGCAGTCGAATTATGGGTTTGTAAGTTTCCGGAAGGTGAACCTAAAGCTATTACAGAGAAAATGAAGGGGAATATCCCCTGTTTGAGCTGGTCACCGGACGGGAAGACGATTATCTTCTCTGTTGTTGAGGATAATAAAGAACAGATTTGTACGGTTCCTTCTGATGGAGGGGAAATAAAAAAGATGGATATTGAAGGATTTTACCCTGATTTCTCTCCCGACGGTATAAGTATAGTCTATGGGAAGCGCCTTAAAAGCAGTTTTGAGTACTGGCTTATCGAAAACTTCCTGCCGAAATAAAAGGCTCACAATTGGAGAATTCTCAGGAGGCACAATGTTTAGTCGTTGTGCCCTTTTTAATATAAATATTCCGGTGCGCTGCACCTCTATATGCCATTACAAACATTTATCTACAAATATTATGGCGCTACGCACCTTATTGGTTTGTTCGATACGATTGAGCACAAAGGTATTTACAGAAATTTAAGGTTTGTTCAAAGCAGCAGAGCTGCAAAATATTTGTAGCAAATTTATTTGAGAAACACGACAAAAGGTGCAGAGCACCGTAATATTATTTAATCCCATTTAAAAAATTATAATTGGAAATTTCGTTTTATATACCCGGTTCAGCAACCTTATTCAATTCTTAACAGAATTTCTCCAAATCTTAACAAGTAACTGCCTGATTTTTCTGAAATTTGATAATAATAAGCTGTACGGTACTCATGAATTCCACTAAACCTGGATCGCGTAGAAAGAAGATCNNGCCTACCGGGGTATCCGTAACGACCAGGCTCTGCGCGAGAAGGAAAACCTGAGGAGGCTTGAAATTAACAGCCAGGCTTTTTTTAATGAAATTGATTCCAGCTTAATGCAGTTCATTGATAAACAGACCTCTGACTCAATGCTTTCCGGAGCCGGACAGGGTGATCCTTCGATTCTTGCATTGTTTGTTATGGACTCCAGCGGTTCAAAAAAACTAATAACCCATCAATTGCTTTATCTTCCTTCAGAACTGCTTTCTGTCAAACCTGAACAATTAAGTTCCGCGGCCAGTCTTACGGAAGCTATCCGGTTGGAGTTTAGCGAACTCAGGTTTTCGGATGCGCTCAGGTTTTATCAGGATAAAATCCTCAAAACCACAAATCCCGCAGAAAAAATCCAGGCACTTGTTGCTTCGGCCCGGTTGTACAACAAGATGAACCAACCTGACCGGGCTAAAGCTCTGTATGATGAGATCCGGAATAATTACCGGAGAAGCCTTTTGAACGGACAAATACCGCTGGGACTGTTAGGCAGTCTGGAAATTCTGAAGATAAATATGGCTGGCGAAGAAAATTATGAAATGAAGAATAATTCCCTGGGATATCTGGAACTTTTACTTCACCCTCCGGTTGAATATGATGCTGATCAGTTTGGCATGTTTTATCAGTCTTTCAAAGATATTATCCATGAAACCGATCCGGTGATTGATTCCCTCTTCCGGGAACTTGATATTCAAATACCCCGAACTGATTACCTTATCCGCATACTCACCGGACAGGAACCGTACTTAACAAATAGTAATGAGTCTTTTATAGACAATAATAATAGACTGACAAGCAGGCCAATTAATTCAGTTGAACTTTCGGCGGTTTGTTTATCATGGAATAATAACAAGGGCGCACGAACAGGAATGGTGATCGATTTCCCGGCCTATCTGAATTCTGTTTCTGAAAATCTGATCAATAAACTCGATCCGGGCTCTTCGATAAATGTAAAAGTTGAAGATGAGAGCGGGAAGCTTATTCTTTCAAAAGTCCTGAAAGAAGAAACGAGTTATCTTTCATTCCCATTTCCGGAATATCTTCCACAATGGAAATTAATTTTAAGTGAAAATAAACCCGGATTCATTGCGACATTATTTAAAGCAGGAAGTGGCATATATCTTTTTATTTTTATTCTAATTGCACTCCTGATGGTTCTCGGTCTTGTTTTCGTAATGTATTCCCTCAACACGGAACTCAGGCTGAATAAACTTAAATCTGATTTCATTTCCAATGTATCGCATGAACTTAAAAGTCCGCTTACTTCCATCCGCATGATGACTGAAATGCTGCATCACAACCGGGTAAAGACGGAAGAGCGGAAATCGGCATATTACTCAGCAATGCTTGAGGACAGCGAACACCTCAGTCATTTGATAGATAATATCCTGGATTTTTCGAGAATGGACGATGATCGCAAAAAATATGATTTTATTGATCTGGATCTGGATGACCTCCTTGTGAAGTTTCTTGAATCAACCCGCGAAAGGCTCCCGGAACCAGGTTTTGACATCCAATATAGTCGCCCTGACCGGTTACCCGTCATCAAGGCCGACAAGAATGCCATGCTCCAGGTTTTTTATAATCTTATTGACAATGCAATAAAATTTTCCGGGACATCCAGACAAATTGACATCAGTTTGTTTTCCAAAGATGATGAATTGCTGTTCTGCGTAAAGGATTACGGGATTGGTATTTCAAGTAAAGATCAGGCGAAAATATTCGACCGGTTCTATCGCGGTGAAGAACCACAACAGTTGGGTATCAGGGGAAGCGGGATAGGTCTGACTATCGTGAACCAGATAGTTAAAGCTCATGGCGGTACAATAGCTATCGAAAGCGAGATTAGCAAAGGGAGCAGGGTTACGGTCAGGTTGCCTTTGGGAGGAATTTAAAGTCTGCAATCCACAGTCGGCAGTCCTCAAATTATCAATTGCCTGTTGGAGACTGGAGACTGGAGACTGAAGACTGGAGACTGGAGACTATTATAAACTACAATGCATACAGAACCGAATGAAAAAGATCCTGATAATTGAAGATGCCCGGAACATCCGGATGGCACTGGAGGATGATCTTAAATTTGAAGGTTATCAGGTTATTAGTGCAGCAACAGGACCGGAAGGGCTTGAAAAGGCATTGGATCTGAATCTAGATATCATCATTCTCGATCTGATGCTGCCTGAGCTGAACGGCCTGGAGATCTGCAAGGAGTTGAGGCGGCGCAATATCGGAACTCCGATCATCATGCTGACGGCCAAGAACCAGGAATTTGACAAGGTGCTGGGACTTGAGCTGGGAGCAGACGATTATATAACTAAACCATTCAGTCCCTTCGAGCTCCATGCCCGTGTCAAAGCCCTTCTGCGCCGATCAGAGATCAGGGACCATCAAACTGCCGCTGCAACAATACGGCTTGGCCCTTTTGAGCTGGACCCCTCAAAATACCTGCTTACGAAAAACAACAAACCGGTTCAGCTTACAACCATTGAATTTGCGCTGATGAAACTGCTGATGCAGCATGCGGGACAAGTAATCAGTCGGGATAATATTCTTCACAGCATCTGGGGTGATGAGGTTTATGTTACTCCCCGAACCGTAGATACACATATTGC
>DNOQ01000147.1:5251-5628 GCA_003501665.1 Bacteroidales bacterium
ATCTTAACCAGATCTTAACCAAACTTATCCGGATGTTAATATGCTTAACGTGCACAGGCGGTACCTTTATCAAAAAATAATCCATATCATGAAAACACGTCTGTTTCTAATTATTGCCTTTGTATTCCTGACCGTATCTCTTTCCGCCCAGGATAACAAGGCATCGGTAGCGCTGGCAGCAGCAATTTATGAGGAAGAAGTAACAGGCAACCTGGATAAGGCTGTTGAACTCTATCTGGATATTCTGAAAAAGTATCCCAACGATCGACAGGTTTCTGCCAAAACCCTGTATCACCTGGGATTGGTCAACGAAAAGATGGGAAAGCAGAAGGCCAGTGAGTATTTCACACGTCTGGTCAACACTTATCCTGATCAGA
>DNOQ01000400.1:0-1908 GCA_003501665.1 Bacteroidales bacterium
TGCAGTAAATCCGTTTGAATCTTTTAAATCGGGATTTTTTTCTTTTTCAATCAGTATTTTTGCCACTTCAAGATGGCCTTTCTGAGTGGCCAGAAGAAGTGCGGTTGCTCCTTCATTATTCTGGATATCAGGATCAGCTCCCCGCTCAAGCAATGTTTTAACTGTTTCCGGATAACCATTAAATGAAGCCTGCATCAGTGCTGTAGTATTGTATGATGTTTCCTGTAAATCTGCATCAGCTCCTCTGTCGAGCAAAAAATTCACAGCTTCAGTGAATCCGTTCTGTGCAGCAACAATAAGAGGGTTCATGCCGTCTGTACGACTCAGGTTCATATCAGCACCAGTCTCAAGAAGCAATTTCATCACTTCTGCATGGCCGTTCTGAGAAGCACAGACCAGGGCTGTTGCTCCGTCCTTGCGCTGCAAATTAATGTCTGCACCTTTTGAAAGCAAAAGCCTGACAACATCTGTCTGGCCTTTTACAGAAGCCCAGATCAAAGCATCTGAACCGTCGTTGCTCTGTAAACGCGGATCGGCTCCATTATCCAGAAGGATTCTTATGATATCTGTGTGACCATTCTGAGAAGCAAAGATCAGAGCTGAAGACCCGTCAGTACTAACTGCATTTAGATCAACTCCTTTGTTAACTATCATATTAACAATATCATAATGTCCGTTAATTGCTGCCACCATTAATGGTGTAAACCTGAAAGTGCTCTCCGAATCGAAGTGAGCATCCGATTTGACCAGCAGTTTAACAGGTTCTATATGTCCGCTTACAGACGCACGGACAAATGCTGTTTTTTTAGATGTATTCTCTACCATATCCGTGTTAGGCCCGGGTTTAATCAATAATCTTATAACTTCCAGACGGCCATTCTGTGAAGATGCTATTACAGCAGTCAGTCTGCCGAGATTCGGCAGGTCGGGTATCTGACCTTCATAAAGGACAGCCCTCAGAGTCTGAGTCATTTTATCCTGGGCGCTAATTACTATTGCATCAGTACCATCGCTGTTTCGCAATGTTGCCCCGTTTTCAAGCAATAATCTTACAACACCGATATGTCCGTTAAGAGAAGCAATAAACAGAGGATCTGCACCATCTGTGCATTTCAGATCCGGATCGGAGCCTCTTTCCAGAAGGAGTTTTGCTACATCATAATATCCTCTGAGAGAAGCCATAAATAATGGCGTTGAGCCGTCATTATTCCGGAGATTGGGATCTGCACCCCTGTCCAGCAGCAATTTTACGATTTCGGTATGTCCTTCAAGTGCAGCCTGAGTAAGGGCGGTTGTATTGTATAATTTATCCCCGAACTCATATTTTGAACCTTTATCAAGCAACATTCTTGCAATTTCATAATATCCGTTCTGTGATGCCAGCATAAGAGCCGTAAAACCATCAATTGCCCGGAGGTTTGGATCAGCACCTCTGTCCAGTAATAATTTAACAATGCCGTAATAACCATTCTGAGCCGCAACCATCAGTGATGTGAATCCGTCAGTTGCTTGAGTATCAGGATCAGATCCGCTCTTCAGCAGGAGCCTTACAGTATTTCCATGTCCGCTATAGGCAGCAAACATAATTGCAGTTGTCCCTTCAATTGCCCTCAGATCAGGATCTGCCCCCTTATCAATCAATATCCTGCAGACTCTTGTATAACCTCTTTCGGAGGCATACATTAATAAGCTCCGGCCATACTCGTCAGTATAATTCACGGAACTTATTTTTCGCGCTTTTGTAATTGCTTCATAATGATTTTTATCCCGCAGTGCACTCAGCAGCTGTGTGACGGATGCTTCAGGCTGACCCTGCAACAGAGAAGCACTGAACAGGAAAATCAGGACCGGTATTGTTTTTGAACAAAATGTTTTCATGTGATTGCATTTTGTTATAAGCATTAAACA
>DNOQ01000400.1:1931-4693 GCA_003501665.1 Bacteroidales bacterium
GGAGTGTAATTTTTATTCCGAAAGTACCGGGATCTGCCTGTTTATTGATTCCTCGAGGGAAATAAGCGTTTCAGTTCTGACTATTCCGGATATATTCTGGATCTTATCGGTGAGAATATCACGGAGATGTTCATTATCGCGGGTATAGACTTTAATAAACAAGGAATAATTTCCTGTAGTGTAATGACATTCAATTATTTCGGGTATATCCCTGAATTTGGTTATCACTTCACGGAAATGTCCGGGATGTTCAAGGAAAATGCCTATATAGGCACATGTTTTAAAACCGACCAGAACAGGATCGACTTTAAATTCAGAGCCTCTTATTACACCCAACCGTATTAAACGCTGTACTCTCTGATGGATGGCAGCACCAGAAACGCCGCACTCCCTGGCTACTTCAAGATATGGTATCCTGGCATTCTTGGTTATGATATCCAGTATCTTCCTGTCCAGGTTATCAATTTGTAGATTTTCAGTCATTATCATATATTTTAGTTAACGAAATAATAAAAACTGTCCCTTAAGTTAAAAAAATCAAGCAAAAGATAACAATAATTATTCTTAATAACAATATGATTTAAGCCTTAAAAGAGTATCCGCATCCGGAAAAATTGTATGATTCTGATGTTTATTTGTTTATATATCCTATAATATCTCTGATATCTGAAAAACCTTTACCTGTCAGGTATTCTTCAATACCTTCGAGTATGTTTACGGAAGCCTGAGGATTTATGAATGATGCTGTTCCAACCTGAATGGCAGACGCGCCTGCAAGAAAGAATTCTATTGCATCAGCGGCATTCATTATTCCCCCCATGCCGATTACAGGAATTTTAACAGTTTTGGCAACCTGCCACACCATTCTCAGGGCTACAGGTTTGACAGCAGGGCCGGACAAACCTCCTGTTACTGTGGCAAGTGAAGGTTTCATCTCGTTAATATCCACAGCCATACCAAGAAGAGTATTTATCAGGGAAACTGCATCAGCACCTTCTTCTTCTGCAATGTGCGCAAAATCAACAATATTCGTTACATTCGGAGACAGTTTTACTATCAGCTTTTTTGAATAGACACCCCTTACCGCTCTGATTACTTCTCTTGCAGACTTAGGATCCGTACCGAATACCATTCCTCCCTTTTTAACATTAGGGCATGAAATATTAAGTTCGATTGCAGGAATCTTTTTCAGCTTGTTGATATTTTCGGCGAGAGCCACATAATCGTCGATATAACTTCCGTTAACATTTACGATAACATTCGTATTGTAATCTGATACAACAGGATAAATGTTTTTTATAAAATATTTAACCCCCTTATTCTGCAAACCCACTGAATTAAGCATGCCTGATGCAGTTTCAGCCATTCGAGGATAAGGATTTCCTTCCCTTGGCTCAAGTGTTGTCCCTTTTAAAATGATCGCTCCCAGACGTGAAATATCAAGGAAATCGTCAAATTCAGATCCATATCCGAAGGTACCTGATGCAGACAAAACAGGATTCTTAAAATGAAGATCGCCTATATTGAAATCAAGCTTTACCATTTCAGGTCATTTATATTAAAAACCGGTCCTTCAGTACAGGTGCAAATATTTCCTCTGACAGTTTCAACGACACAGCAAAGGCAGACGCCAATTCCGCATCCCATGAGGTTCTCCAGCGATACTTCGCATCTGATGGAATTATCCCTGCAATATTTTATCACAGCTTTCATCATCGGTTCAGGTCCACAACAATATATTAAATCATACCTGTTGGCAAAGAGCATGGGATGCTCGGTAATAAAACCTTTGTTTCCCAGTGAACCATCCTCCGTTGTAAGAAATACTTTACCAATTCCGGAATATTCGTCATATTCTATTACTCTTTCACTGCTCCTGAATCCGAGCAGGATGTCGGGTATAAAACCATTTGATTTCAAGTATTTACCAAGAAATAAGAGAGGTGCAATCCCGCAACCGCCACCGGCCAGAAGAATCTTTTCACCCTTTTCAGGCATAGAGAATGAATTACCGAGGGGATAAATCAGGTTAAGGGTATCTCCGATACTGAGCCTTGAAAGAGTCTCTGTTCCCTTACCCGCAATCTGAATAAGAAGCCTGAAGGTATTCCGGGAATAATTTACATCATGAATCGAAAACGGACGTCTCAGAAAAGTGCCGGGACTACCTTCGACCTTAACCTGAACAAATTGTCCTGGTTTCATTTCAGGTATTCTTCCCGCTGAGGTTAGCTCCAGAATGAAGATATCTTTGCCAAGTCTGTTATTTTCAACTATTTTAAGGGATTCAATCCTTTTTGTCATTAAGGCAGAAGTTTCACGCAAAGATACTACTCTTTTTCCGGGAAGTATTCGCTGAAACTTTTATTATTATAGAACCAGACTATCTTTTCCACTGAACGATGCTGACTTGTTTGTGTATCATCAAATTCAGTATCCGATATATCAATTCCTGAAACAGCAATATCATCCTTTCCGGGTTCATTTTCAACAACATCCTCTGAAGGCTGGTCAAACAAATCAGCCATGGTATGTTCCTTATACATGCTTCCTCTGCCAAATAATAGCCATTCAGTTGATAAAAATCTGTACTTTTCAAGCATTTTAAGTACAAAATCAAGGCTGGGCTTATTCCTACCTGATATAATATGCGAAATGCCTGATGGCTGAACACCTATTTCTTCAGCAAATTGTGCTGATGTTTTGTTTTCAGCTCTTAGAAATTCAATTATTCGCGCTTTCATGTTTGTTTGTCCACCCTT
>DNOQ01000437.1 GCA_003501665.1 Bacteroidales bacterium
TGATTTCGGGTCCTAAACATATTTTGCAGGCCTGACTTTATCCCCATTATGTTCCGCATCGTCAGGTTCACTGTTATTCCACTCTTTGTCATAAAGGGAAATACCGGAATTATTATTTATAGATGAAACATTACCCGTTCTTTTATAAGCTCCATATTTTCCAGCTTTGATCATTAACATTTTTACGCCAGAATCAATGATCAGTTTACCTGCTTCTCTGATCAGATCCATATTTCTGTTTTATACGACACTGATATCCTTCAGATAACAAAAGTCTTTTAAGGATTCCGAATGATCACCATAAGCAATTATATAATGTTGCCCCGAGACGTATCGGGCAAAATCTTCAACAGGAGAATCAAGAAAAATCTCAAGACTCGGTAGTTGTGGAGCAGGCCGGGTCCATCCTGCTTCTTCCCATGACTTTAATTTTCCCTCGCCGGTACAGATATGCATAGCATAATGGTCACCGGTATTGGATAACCTTGCCATAGTCAGCTTACCAGTTTTCATGGTTGATATGTTTACAAGGCCACCGCTTATATTACCAAATGCAGCCGGTGTAACTTTTACTTTCCCATCGACAACTTCAGCAGGGACAAAGTCAGGCACTCCCATCAGAACACTTTTTTCGAAAAATTCATAAAATTCGAGATAAGCAGCACACTGACCTGTAAGATGTTTTACTATCAGCTGGGTAACTGAACCCATTGCATCATTTTCAGGTATTGTGCATAATTTCATTTCATCAGAAAGCAACATAAAAATCATAGCCGGGGGAAAATTCAGTATCTTCTTCATCCCGTCAACATCTTTCAGAGATATTGCATTGAATTTATTTTCTTCTGCAATTTTTTTAAATGCCAGGTAATAGGAAATTCCCTGTCTGAGAAAATTCTGATCGGCCGGTTTCTCAAAATCCCATTCCATTTTAATCTTTAATAGGATTTCATCAATCTCTTCGGAAGTATTTTTTTCACTTAAATGCAACATTTCCAATATTTCAAAGAACTCAACATCAATTCCTATCTTTCTCTTAAGTGATAGTCCTTCATAAAGAGTGTTGTAAAGTCTCATATCACGGAATCCCATCATGCCTACCCTGGTATTATTCAAAGATTCCGAAGCAGTGGCAGCAAGAGCAAAGCTTTTGATCTTTTCCAAAGGAGATGGTTTTCCTATGATATTATATACATATTTAAACTTATATCCCAGATCCTCAAATACTTTTCTGAGAGCTGTTGTCCCTGCCTGTGGTGCTGCTGTAACCACCCGTCCGTTTTCAACATCTCCTGAGAGACCCCAAAGGATCATTGGCATGGACTTGAATTCCTCTGTTATAGCAATTACTGAATGAGAAGGTATCCAGCCGGCAATGCATATAATTAAAAGATTGAATTCCTCTTTTTTTAAGTCCTTTACAGCCCTTTTAACATCTATCCCTTCCGGATCATCAGTAACATGTCCGGTAGATATAATTTTAAAACCCAGCGATCCTATTTCATTTCTGGCTGCAATGCATTTGTCTTTTATTAATTGCTGGGGCGAATTTATTTCACCGAATCCGATAAAACCTGCTCTGATTAAGTTTGTTTTCATTAATACTACGCGTTTTTTCTGTTGTTAATAATTGCAACAAATATCAGATAAATGATACATAAAAGAGGTATGACAAATGCCGTCAGTATTGAAGTATTATCGGCAACCATACCCATAATGGGTGGTATTACAGCTCCTCCGGCAATAGAAGAAACCATTAATCCCGACAATTCATTGGTGTGGCTGGGCATACTCTCAATGGTGATTGAAAAAATAAGCGGGAAAATATTCGCAAATCCCAGGCCGGCCAGCAAAACTCCTGCCAATGTTAGTATAAATGAGTTGCTGAATATTAATAAAATCCCTGTAAGTGCTATAATCCCCGTAATCAGTAACAACCGCTTTGGTGCGATGCGAACCATAATAAATGACCCGAAAAAACGTCCCAGCAAAATTGGCAGGTAGAACAGCGACCAGCTGATCAGAAGTCCCATTTTTTCCACTGATATCATATATCTTTCCTTTAGCAGAATGGGTACATGTGAACTCATAGCTATTTCAACCCCGCAATAAATGAAAATACCCAGCACCATTAACAGGACATACCGGTTCTTAAGCAGACTAAGACATGATCTTAATGAGGCATGATGATCGTTGGATTCTTTCTTCTCAGTTATTCTTGCAGAATTCAGCCAGATAAGTGCTGTGATCGTGATACATGAATAAACAGGAAACAATATACTCCAGTCAAGTCCGAATGCATGTAGCATTAAGGTTGGTAAAAGAAATCCCATTGAGGAACCAACTGTAATAAAAGACTGGGCAAGGGAAAGATTCCTGGAATAATGACCCTCTTCCGAGACATCACGCATAAAAGGATTTCCGGAAACCTGAAGGATCGATCCTCCGGCGCCCAGGAGTAAAATTGCCATAAGAATCTTATAGAACTGCATCAATGACGAGTTATCGACAACCATTCTGCCATACATCCCCGAAAAAATTGGTAAAATAAGACCAAAGGTGGCAACAGAAAGTCCAAGATTCAGAATAAATTTTTTCCCTTTCTTATCCTGAAGCAAACCTATCGGCACTGAAAGCAGCCCATACATAAGATATCCAAGTAAGGGAAGTAATGTTGCCGTTGTGATGGAAATCCTGAATGATTCTCTTGCCAGACTTACCATTGGCCCTACTGCATCGATCATCCCCATTGACAAAAAAATCAGATATATTGGTAAAGTTCTGTATTTCATAAGCTAACAATGTAAATTCAATGCATGAAGATCATCATGTATGGTTGTTGCCGGAGAATGTATCTCCTCACCCTTTATAGATGCCCTTTCCTACTCCTCCTGAAACATATCGTTAATAAGCCTGACTGTGCGGTCAACAAGGATCTGTCCTCCGTCAGGGCCAACGACACTGCTCTGTACCACGGCACTGTAACCTCCACCCCTGACCGCTTTTTCTGTCGGCAGATATGTACCCGGACCAGTCAGCTGAATAATAAATGTCTGCAGTGCTTTGCTCTGTGCCTCAATCCGGAGCCCGTAATCGGTAAATAACTCAAATTCATTGGTGCATACAACAATATCGCCTATCCGCAGTACATGTATTTCAGACTCTATTGTTGGCTTTGGATTAATCTTCTGGTTCTCATAACGTTTGACAACATTTTTGTTCCATGTCTTGCGCGCTAATTGCTGAGCAGCCGCCTTTGGATCGGCAGAAATCAATGCCGCAGCCTTATCATGTTCTGCTTTTGAAATTTCATATTCCATATCTGTCACAATTCTCATTGGCAGAGTAAGCATTTCAACTTTGTGTATTAATTGAACATCAAAATATCTGTCCTGCTCAACAGTCTGATAAATTTCTTCAACAGCGGGAACGATACGCCTGGCTATCTCTTCCAGCCGGGTAAGGTTCCGCAGTTTTATCATTCGCTCTTCAGCAGCTTTACGGTACAAAGGACGTGGTGACTGATCACCGGCAGCGCCTATCCATCCAAGTATAACCAGATCCGG
Source organism: Bacteroidales bacterium (assembly GCA_003501665.1). Lineage (GTDB taxonomy): Bacteria > Bacteroidota > Bacteroidia > Bacteroidales > VadinHA17 > LD21. Next base: position 3,567 of record DNOQ01000437.1, read on the forward strand.
GCCAAAGCGTTCTTTAAGTTTCTCACGAACAGGATGTATATAGTCAGCATTAACAGCTGATCTTCCTTCTACCTCTTGTGCAGTGCAGGGTATATTAATCGTCAAAGCAATTAATTTACCGCTCTTATTCCAGAAGAATAGAGCATTAATATCATGATTTTCAATGCCTTCCATGTTTCTGAATTCCGGAACATCCGTTTTACCATACATTACAGCTGTTCCATCAGCATAAACAGTTCTTCGCTGATATGCTATAGCTGCATGGCTCATACCCCATGAAACAGAACCGGGAACACGATTTTTCCATGCCCGGGTAATAGCATCAGCTATTTGCCTTACAAAGAATGCATTATATTCATCTACCTGTAAAACACCTTCTTTAGGAACCTCATATCTGAATGGAGAATTCTCGCCATTATCCATGACCGGTGCAGTATGGGTGTGAACTGCATTCAGGAAGATCTTATTTACATCAAATCCGGGTAGTTGTTTTTTTACTTCCCGACGAAGCGCAAAAAGGACTTCTGAAGGGATTCCGACAACATCGCATGAAACCATTATTGCTGCATCAACAGAACGGTTACCAATACGGGATTCGAGAGCAACTACATTAGCTGTCAGAGGTGTCTCGATAGTGTTTGCTATACGAAGATGGAACTGACCTGCCAGGGCAACCGGAAGTGTCGGGGTAATATCGGCAGCTGCTATACCTATTAACAGCTCATCCGCAAAAACATCTATTGAACTGCTGAGCCATACAAACATCAATAAAACAATGAATTTTCTCACATGACTCATTTTTTTTACTGTCTCCATGATATAAGTTTTTAATAATTACTTTTCATTTTTTACGCATCTGACTGCAAATCCAAATTTTTTCCCCCGGCAGGATTTCTTCCGATTCTTTCATTTCATCTTCAGTTTAAACTACTTTACAAAGTTATTTCCGCGACGGTTTACAGAAGAAGCCGGAAGCCGGAAGTCCGGAGTCCGAAGATAAGTACTTTTATATACTTCCGTCTTCTGACTTCGGTCTTCCGGTTTTTTACCGCTAAAGGGTCTGAATCAAATAATACATAGACTGATATTCTTTCCCTATTTCAAAACTGAAAACACCATCCTTATATGATGATGGAATATAGCCGATTATGAAACCCTGCGGATTGACAGAAAAAACTCTGAGGTTCGATTTATCTGTTTCTATCTCAAAAACTGCTTCAATTATCTCAACCTGAATAGGACCATGTCCCGGGTCAATCTGTATATTGCGCTCCTTATTATATATGGCATTTGTATTATCGGCTCTGCCTATGGCAGTAAGAAGCATATTTTCGGAACTTTTAATTGGATCGTCAGTCAATGAACTGATTGCTAC
>DNOQ01000073.1:0-5012 GCA_003501665.1 Bacteroidales bacterium
TTGACAACCATGTATTTGCAGAACCAAGCTCCGACAATGGCTTAACAAGTATTTCAGGTAGTCTGATTGAAAACAGAAAGAAAACCAGTCCGACTAATGTGGCAATGGTATTGGGATTCAAAACCCTGAGAATGCTTTTTTTCCACGAAACACCATTACCATGTGAAAGGACCACGACACCAACCGTCCACATCAGGATATTTGAAATCAGCTGGAACATTGTTGCATATAAAAGTCCCTCAGCACCGTATAATGCAGTTATAAGAGGAAAGCCCAGGAAGATGGTGTTCCCGAACATTGAATGTGTTTTAAAAACGGCAGCCTCCCTGTCTTTGATCTTAAAGATCCGTGTTAATGTCCATCCGAGCAGTAGAAGAAATAATATGATAATTCCTGAAACTGCAAGAACAGTCATACTGTTTGCAATCAGCCTGGGTGTAGCTCCTAACTTCAGGAAATTTGTAAAGAGCATAAGTGGAAGTGAAATGTTGAATATGACTTTTGACAACATATCCTTCGATTCGGGAGTAAGTACTTTAAATCTGGCTGCAATGGCTCCGATCAGCACAACAATAGCAAGAATGAATATTTGCGATATGATTATCCGTGTCTCCATAACTTTGAAGAGGGGATAAATGTAGTGATTATTTCACGAATCAGTATAAAGGCACAACGGCACAGAGGCGCAGAGGCACAATGGTTTAAAGGTTCGATAGTTTTCCAATATTATCGTTGGAAAGCTTTGGGTTTAGATACTGATTGCACGACTGCACGACTGCACGACATTTTTTTGTAAATTCACCATTTTTAAAAATTACATTGGAATGCAACAGACAGGTAAGTTTCTGATTATTGCAGGAATCGTATTAATCATAGCAGGATTGATAGTTTATTTCGCGGGTAATAAGCTGACATGGCTGGGACATTTACCGGGAGATATCAGGGTTGAAAAAGAGAATGTCAGATTCTATTTCCCCATTACAACAATGATAATTCTGAGTCTGGTATTATCAGCTATTGTTTACCTTGTCAGGAAATTTTTTTAACCAATAATATTAACAAAAACTATCATTTAAAATCATAATTTCTACCTATGCCTGACATCAAAAAGATCTTTTTACTGATTTTAATATCAGCATTTGTTTTATCATTATCGGCCCAGACTAAAAGGGCTCTGACAATTGATGACCTGTCCGGCTGGACCAGGATTACCCAAAGTGTTATATCAGATGATGGTTCCCTTTGCGGATTCACATTTGAACCATGGGATGAAGATCCTGCAATTAAGCTTTATGATAACAACGGCAACGAAAAAGTTTCGTTTTCATATGCTTCGGGAATAAAGCTGACTTCCGATTCACGCTTTATGATTTTTACAATTATAACTCCTAAATCCATATTAACGGAGCTGAAGCTGAAAAAGACGAAAAAAGAAGATATGCCGGTCAACAGTCTGGGTATATTTGATGTGGCCAATAATTCGACAGATACAATTAAGCGGATTAAAACTTTTAAGGTGCCTGTGAAATGGCCGGGATGGATCGCATACCAGTGTGAACCGCAAAAGGCGGAATTACCAAAAGGGAAGAACAATCTTCCTAAAGCTGATACGATCTCTGCAAACAATAAGAATGGCAAGCTCAAAGTCGAATCGGAAGATAACGGTTATCATTTGTGCATAAGAAACCTGTCTGAAGGAACTACCGATACTTTAAAGTTCGTTACAGGTTATGTCCTGGCAGAAGAAGCGCCGGCGCTTATCTGTGCCACCTCGGGGGATGAAAACAGTGAACCGGGAGTTATAATTATCAACCTTGCCAGGAACGACCGCACAAATATTTTCAGGGGAAAAGGCAAATTTAAACAGCTTACGATCACAAAGGACGGTAAACGTGCCGCCTTCCTTGTATCATCAGATCCAAAAGATAAAACGGGAAATTCTTATTCGCTGTTCTGGTGGAACGGAGCCGGCAATTCATTGCTGGCTGCAAACAGCGGAACACCTGGAATTCCCGATAACTGGATAATCAATGAAAATGCACAGCTCATTTTCGGGGAAAAAAGCAACAGACTATATTTCGGTACTTCACCGGAATATAAAATCAAAGACACCACCATTCTTGAAGAGGATCGTCCGAATGTTGATGTATGGCACTATGCCGAAGGCAAACTGCATACTGTTCAGTTAGTTGACAAACCCCGTGATATCAATAAATCATATATGGCAGTTTTTCATTATGACAGGAAAAAAATAGTTCAGCTTGCCACTCCGGAAATGCCTGAGATACAACTGATCGATAAGGGTGATTCTCCAAAGGTCCTTGCCTGGTCGAACCTGCCATATCAACTTGAATCGATGTGGGAAAGCAGTCCTGAAAGATATGATGCCTGGCTTGTTGATATAATGACCGGTATACCACAGAAAATAAAGGAAAATTACAGAGCCAGGATCAGACCATCATCCGGAGGAAAATATCTTTACTGGTACCATAGCATGGACAGCTCGTGGTATACCTATGACATTGCAGGAGGACAGGAATACAGGCTTACCAGCCCATCGACTCTGCCATGTTATAACGAACTTAATGATGTTCCCAATCCGGCACCATCTTATCCTCCCGCCGGATGGCTGAAAGACGATAAAGCTTTCATTATTTCCGACAGATACGATTTATGGTCACTCGATCCTAAATCAGGTAATCCTCCCGTCAATTTAACCATCAATGGCAAAGAAACAAAGACCACTTACAGTCTTATCTATCTTGATACTGAAAATGACTTTATCGATCCGTCTGTTCTTCAATATCTCAGCGCTTTTAATGAAAAGACCAAAGGCAATGCATTCTGTGCGCTTGACCTGAGGAAAAAGAATTCGCCTGTTTTTCTTACCGGCGGAGATTATCATCTCGGCAGGCCTGTAAAAGCAAGAAAAGGATCGTCGGTTATTTATACAATGGAAAATTTTGCTCTCTTCCCTGATTATTACATTTCAGACCTTTCATTTAAAAGCAGAAGGCAACTTACCTATACCAACCCGCAACAGAAAGAATATCTGTGGGGCACTGCAGAGCTTGTTAAATGGATATCACTTGACGGAAATGAGATTGAAGGGTTATTATATAAACCCGAAGGATTTGATCCTTCCCGTAAGTATCCCATGATAGTCAATTTTTATGAAAGAAGCTCATCGGGACTTTACAATCACCGTATTCCCGAACCCGGCCGTTCAACAATAGATTATCATTATTATACAGGTAACGGATATCTTGTTTTCAATCCTGATATTATTTATAAAACCGGATTCCCTGGTCAGAGTGCCTTTAATTGTGTGATGCCGGGAATAATGTCACTCATTCAGAAGGGATTTGTTGATGAAAAGCGTATTGGCGCCCAGGGACATTCATGGGGTGGTTACCAGGTTGCATACCTGGCAACACGTACTGATCTGTTTGCAGCAATAGAATCGGGCGCTCCGGTTGTAAACATGTACAGCGCCTATGGGGGAATACGATGGGAAACAGGACTTAACAGATCTTTTCAGTATGAGCATCAGCAAAGCCGCATAGGTGAATCTATCTGGGAAGCGCCGGATCTTTACTGGGAGAATTCTCCCCTCTTTGCCATGGAAAAGGTCACAACACCAATACTGATCATGGCCAACGACGGTGACGGACATGTTCCCTGGTGGCAGGGAATCGAATATTTCATTGCTCTGCGAAGGCTTGGTAAACCTGCCTGGCTGCTGAATTACAATGGTGAACCTCACTGGCCTCTGAAACATCCGAACAAGGTCGATTTTCAGAAGCGCATGTCGCAGTTCTTCGCTCATTATCTTAAAGATGAACCAATGCCTCAATGGATGAAGGAAGGGGTTCCTGCATCAGAAAAGGATTTCACCCTGGGATATTAATGAACCTTTTTTAATTTAAATGGTTTCTCGAGTTTAATAATATTTATAAAACTTAATCCATGATAACAGATTTCGAATATTACAATCCGGTAAGGATCTTCTTCGGTAAAGATCAAATATCAAAAATCAATTCTCAAATACCTTCAGACAGTAAAATAATGCTGTTATACGGAGGAGGCAGCATTTTCAGGAATAATGTATACAACCGGCTAAAAGAAGCGCTTAAAGGTTATGATATTACTGAATTCGGCGGTATTGAACCCAATCCTTCCTACGAAACATGTATGAAGGCTGTTGAAGTAATAAAATCAAAAAATATAGATTTTCTCCTTGGGGCCGGCGGAGGATCAGTGATTGATGCCACCAAGTTCATTGCGGCTGCTGCAAGATATTCCTCAGGTGATCCATGGGATATCCTTACAAAGGGAGTTCCGGTTACAGCTTCATTGCCTGTCGGAGTTATACTTACTCTTCCCGCAACCGGAACAGAAATGAACAGAAATGCGGTCATAAGCCGCAAATCGACAAATGAAAAGCTGGCTTTTTCATCTTCCCATTCCCTGCCTCAATTTTCTGTACTGCTGCCTGAAGCAGCCGGTTCCCTGCCCAAAAATCAGGTTGCCAATGGTGTTGTTGACGCATTCGTCCATGTCATTGAACAATATCTTACATACCCTGTAAATGCGCAAATCCAGGATCGTTTTGCAGAAGCAATACTTTCATCACTTATTGAAGAAGGACCTAAAGCATATGCGAATCCTTCAGACTATGACGCAATGTCGAACCTGATGTGGAGCGCCACGATGGCGCTTAACGGTCTTATTTCCTGCGGTGTGCCGGGTGATTGGTCGGTTCATACAATCGGACACGAGCTTACCGCGTTCCATGGAATAGATCATGCAAGAACACTTGCAATCGTTTTGCCAGGATTATGGAAGGTGCTTAAGGAAGAGAAAAAAGATAAGCTTCTCCAGTATGCTGAACGGGTTTGGAAAATAACTGAAGGCAGTGATGATGAAAGGGTCGATTCGGCAATTCAAAAAACCGTGGATTTCTTCGAATCGCTCGGTATCAGTACCAGGTTAAGTGATTATGGTGTACC
>DNOQ01000073.1:5090-13188 GCA_003501665.1 Bacteroidales bacterium
CCCATTAAGTTAACTGGTTTGCAGAGAACTGCGGGAACCCCGGCTCCCGTTCAGTGATTAGATCAGGTTTGACAAAATTTAAGGAGAACGGCCTTTAATCACGATCATCCGGTTATACCGCGGCAGTCCATCTCCTTCAAGCTTAATGACATAGGTGCCTGATGGCAAGTTGTCATTGGAATATTCTATGCTATGCCTGCCAGAACCCATAATCCCCGGATTAACCATATCATGCAGGTTGCCTGAGAGATCGAAGACGCTTATCCTGATATTTTCTTCTCTGTCCAGTTTCATTGACAGCCAGGTTTTGCCGGAAAAAGGATTCGGGAAGTTGTAGAAATCTCCAAATCCGACTGCAGAATAGTTATCAACCCTGTCTACTATTACAGGCGGGCTTATATCATCAAAAACAATCCCATTGATTCCCCATCCCGAAAATCCGCTGACAATATCTTCAACATCTCCTCCATGGATCATATTGGCCCGTTTAATACCGTCGCCGGTGACCCAGTATATCTTGCTTCTTGCCGGGTCTAAGGTGATGCTGTGACAGCTACCCGTGTGGCTGACAAGCAGGTTTGGAAACTCTCCTGAGGCCAATGATGTATATATCCCGCCAAAATCTGACCAGTATAGTCGATTATTCCTGTATAAAATAGTCCCCGGAGATTTAATAAAATCGTCTTTCGTATCCGAAAATATTTGAACTGCTGAAGATCCGGACAATGCCTGCGAGTTTATTTTGTAGATTCCGTTCCGGTTTTGGGCACCATGAACGGTAAAGAAAATCACTGAATGCTCATGATCAAGTGTTATTCCCCCTATATCCTGATCCCTGAAATATCCACGCATGTACCAATCCAGTACGGTTCCATCAGTCTTTTTTATCTTCACTATATAGTCATACATCGTGGCAGTGTTTGAGGCATAATAGACCTCCTCCCTGATGGTGTCACCCACAACATCGCTAAGCCAGTCACCAATAAAACTGTACATATCCACGATCCTCTCATAGGAGGTCCCGTTTCCCGTTACTTTCTCAATGGCCCAGTTACCGGTACTGCCATAAACCAGTAGTGGTGGATTGCCACGATGCGCGATAGAAAGAAACTGTATGTCCCACGTCCTTTCAAAAACAGGATGTAATCCTGTCCCGTCACGATTGCAGCAGTAGATAAAACTTCCTCTCTGCGGATGATAAGTGGAGAAATAGATCCTTTGTGCTGATAGTTGTAAGGAGATGAGCAGGCCAAGTATCACAAGAATTGTTCTCATTATTTTATGATTTTATCATAATTTACTAAAATTAAGCAATTTGATAATATAATCTGAATTATTCACAGATATTCATAAAAAAGGGTGTTTTTGCTTTCTATTTATAGCTTAATTAGTTATATTTAAATTGATTACAAATAAAAAACACTCTTTATACAATATTAAACGAAAATACTAAAAATCCCCCATACGAGCTAACCCTTTTCGCGATAAAAGAATTATCGGCCAGCTGATGCTATGGTGTGTGAAAAATATGGTTTATATTAAATGTTGAAAAATCTACTATCCCGCCCGGGAAATAGTAAACCGTTTTGAACAGAGAAACTGGCTTGATCAGGGCGACAGGGGACTTACCACACCGGCAGTAACAAGACATGCACTGGAAAAGCAGCTTTAGTATTCCGGTTATCTTCTAAGCCAGGCTTCAGGCACATGAATTATACAAATATTCATTGTCCTGTTGTCTTCAGATAACATTGCTGACTGGATCTCAATTCTGGTTCCGTCGTCGCTGAAAGTGGGGTGAGGATGATCGGCCGCAGTCATTTTATGGCCTGTCGATAATAATATCATCTCACTATTGCGTCGGTCGATAAGATAAATTCCCCGTGAAAAATCATCCCCGACTGCAAACCGGCCATCTGGTGAACCATGGACGTGCCATAATCCGCTTCCTGAATCAGTTTGCCCGGCAATTGTCATTTCCCGTGTTCTGAAGTTTACGATACCCAGGCCGGTTGGTTTTTGTCTGGTTCCCGAAGGGCCCCATTCCACTTCCTGTCCCGGATTTTTCGGATCTGCTTCCTGTTGAGGCGTTCCGATCTTTCTGTGACCCATAATCGCAAAAGCCACCTCATCTTTTGTAATAATAGCTTCATGAGTCACCCATTCATATTCAGCTTCAGGATATAGAGGTCCCAGTCCGGAACCGTCAGCTTTCACCGTCCATATACGCTGGGGAGCTTTCCCGCCTGTTTCCCAGCAAAAAACAATTTCTCCCGGTACCCACGGATTGGTCTGGATATGTCCCACCTGAAACGGAACTGAAACAACATATCCGCATTCACCCGTTTTAATATTCATCTTGCCAATTCCCGATGGCCCTGCACCCATTTTTCTCGGGCCGAAGTTCTCCTCAATTTTTGTTCCTTCAGGCAGATGTTTTGCAGCTTCTTCCCTGTCAACCCTGAAATATACCCATTCTTCATCAGCATCGAGGGCCATATCGCCTCCTGCACCCATTTCTCCAGGGATTGTACCGCATACTTTCTGATAGAGTGATGCTTCTTTCAGTCTGCCAGACTCACTGTCGGCAAACAGTTTTGCCAGATCAACCTCAACAATCTTAACCGGTAGCCTAAATCTTGGTCCGCCCTGCTCCCGCGGTGTCCCTCTCGTAAAATAGAGCTTCATAGATTTTCTTGCCACATTAAGCATTCCCATATATCCTCCTTCGCTCACCTGAACGATCACTCCTGTTTTTTCATTTACAGCCATAGCTTCGCCCTTAACCCTGTTGGAGCGGAATATCACCCAGTTACCGTCGGCCGTCCACTGATTATGAGTCTGATAAATCTTGGAATCCCCGGCCGGTGTACTCGTCAGGAATGTCAGCCTGGCACCTGTGACCGGGTCGGTGATTTCCTTCTTTTCCGACGGAAACCTGGTACCGATCTGGGCTAATGAATAGTGGATCTGCAATAAAAAAATTGCAAGTGTAAGTATTGATTTTAAGAAAGATATTTTCATTTGATTATGTGATTTATACAGATTTTTATTTAAGAATTAATGATCTGGTCCAAATTCCCCATTATTCTCTTTGCCTATTCGTCCCTTAGTCCCTTAGTCTCTTCTTCTCTCCGTCTCTCCGTCTCTCCGTCCCTTCGTCTCCTCGTCCTGCTCTGAGCCCTGAGCTCTGTGCCTTTGTGCCGCTGTGCCCTTCGCCCCTATACCAGTCTTTTATACTTAATCCGCACCGGCGTTGTATCACCAACTCTTTTCTTAAGATTTTCTTCATATTCGGAGTAGGTTCCTTCAAACCAGACGACCTTTGAGTTACCTTCAAATGCAAGTATATGTGTTGCAACACGATCGAGGAACCATCTGTCGTGAGATATTATTACCGCACATCCTGCAAAATTCTCAAGTCCTTCCTCCAGGGCACGAAGTGTATTAACATCAATATCGTTTGTGGGTTCGTCAAGAAGAAGTACGTTTGCACCTGATTTAAGTGTCAGCGCAAGGTGAAGTCTGTTTCTTTCACCTCCGGAGAGCACCCCGCATTTTTTTTCCTGATCGGCGCCGGTAAAATTAAATCTTGCCACATAGGCTCTTGCATTGATCATTCTGGTACCAACCAGTACTTCAGGTTGTCCACCGGAGATGACTTCATAAACTGTTTTAGCAGGATCTATTGCTGAATGTGCCTGGTCAACATATCCCAGAGTTACCGTTTCGCCCAGTTCGAAAGTTCCTTTTGTTGCACTCTCCTGACCCATGATCATTCTGAAAAGAGTTGTTTTACCCGCACCATTGGGTCCAATTACGCCAATAATTCCGTTTGGGGGAAGATTATAATCCAGATCCTCGAATAAAAGTTTATCTCCAAATGATTTTGCCACATGAGATGCCCTTATCACTTTATCGCCCAGCCGGGGACCGTTGGGAATAAAAATCTCGAGCTTTTCTTCCTTCTGTTTAACATCCTGGTTAAGAAGGTTTTCGTAAGCCCCAAGGCGGGCTTTTGATTTGGCGTGTCTGGCTTTCGGGGACATTCTTACCCATTCCAGTTCTCTCTCAAGTATCTTTCTCCTTCTAATATTACCTTTTTCTTCAATCTCCAGGCTTTTTGCCTTCTGTTCCAGCCATGATGAATAGTTACCTTTCCATGGAATTCCCTCCCCCCTGTCCAGCTCAAGTATCCATCCGGCAACGTTATCAAGGAAGTATCTGTCGTGTGTTATACATATCACTGTGCCTTTGTATTGCCTGAGGGTGGTCTCGAGCCACTGAACTGATTCAGTATCAAGATGGTTAGTCGGTTCATCCAGAAGAAGTATATCAGGCTGACTCAAAAGAAGTCTGCAGAGAGCCACCCGTCTGCGTTCACCTCCTGAAAGAATATTAACTTTTGTATCACTTCCCGGGCATCTCAGTGCATCCATTGCCCTTTCGATCCTGTATTCTATATTCCATCCGTCGTGGTATTCAATTTTCTCCTGCAGCTCAGCCTGCCTGTCCATAAGCTGTTGCATTTTTTCAGGATTTTCAAAAACCAGGGGATCACCAAAACTGTTATTAATCTTTTCAAATTCCTGCATCAGGTCCATGACCTCCTTTACCCCTTCTGCAACAATCTCTTTTACACTCCCGGTTTCATCAAGAAGCGGGTCCTGAGGCAAGTGTCCGACCGAATAACCCGGCAGGAATGTAACCTCCCCCTGGTATTCTTTTTCAATTCCTGCTATTATTTTCAACAGAGTTGATTTGCCTGATCCGTTCAGTCCTATGATCCCGATTTTTGCACCAAGGAAGAAGGAGAGAGATATATCCTTAAGAACCTGCCGGTGTGGAGGATAGGTCTTACCTACCCGGTACATACTGAATATTATTTTGTTGTCGTCAGCCATATGGTCAGTTTTTAAAACTGCGATAAATATAATAATTGCAGGGGCATTCCATGGAATGTCCCTGTAACAAAAAAATATTGATTGTCCGTAAAATTGCAAGGGCGTTGCATGCAACGCCCCTACAACAAAAAACCGGTTATTTACAAATTAATTGTGATCTTTCCTGATGTTCCCGGTTTAAATCTTTTCGAACAGTTTAATTGTTTCATCCTGAAGAAGGACCCACAGGGAATATACACCTTTAAGGGTTCCTATCGGGATGTTCAGACATCCAAGGGCTGCCACTACAATAATCAGGTAACGTGCCCATGGCTGGTAAGAAAGTAATCCAATACCCCCGACAAGTCCGAGTGTGGACATGAATGCAATCAGCAGGGGCAGACTTAGAGACAGAAATCCGAGGACCATCTGTGGAATTTCTTCTCCGGTCACAAATCCCTTTGCGAAATTGAGAGCAAAAAACACAGCAACGGCTCCGATCAGGCCAATAAAACCGAAACCTATATGTATTGCCCCAACAACGATAACATGTTTTCTCATTTTAGAATTTTCCATGATATTAAGTTTTATTCCATTNNTGCTTCATTATTCATTCTCATATCATGGGGTGTTACATCCTGTGAAGATCTTATCCAATGTAAGAAGTGCAGGCTGGTCTCTACAGATTTAACGACAGGACAGGTTACTGAAGACCGGAATGAAACAGAATATTGCGGAGCCGCTCTTCTCGCGATCGAAGCAACCCCTCCAAAAACAGTCGGGAATGTCAGAACTGAATATGTCTGCCGTTAATATCTGACGCCTATGAAGGTTACATCATCAATCTGAGGATTAGTACCGCGCCATTCTTCAAATATTTCATTTAATCTTTCTCCCTGCCTGAGCATCGGCAGATCTGATATTTACATCAGGGTCTCCTTAAGCTGTACCGACAGCTAAATATAATCACTAATAAAGGATATCAGGCTTTATGATCAGGTTAATGTTTAAATCATGTTGAAAAATTGTTTAAAAAAGCGATGCCGGCGGAAATTGTCCTGTAATACTTCTCGTAAATTTACAGGTGCAATACAAAGTCAGAAATATTGTTGAAAGTCAATAGTCTAAATCTTGAGGACAAGAAGATTATTATTGTTGAAGATGATCTTCCGTCTGTAAGGTATTATGAAACTCTGCTCAGGAATTCAGGTGCCGGCATAAAAGTATTCCGTAACGGGAAAGAGTTTGCTGACTATGTAACCACAACAAATGAAAAAATCGATCTGGTATTTATGGATTTTCTTGTTCCCATTGTAAACGGGGTTGAATGTACCAGGATATTCCGTAAATCAAGAAAGAAAGTTCCCGTATTGATGGTCACAGGATATGCATCCGAACAAATTAAAAGAGAAGCTTTTCTTGCGGGATGCGATGAATATTTACTCAAGCCGATCTTTCCTGAAATTATTTACAGCCTTCTTGAAAAGTATCTCTTTGAAAAAGTAACCCGTCAGTATTATATTGATTGATATCTGCTACCGGTTTTCACCGGGGATCTGCAAATTCATATAAGTTGCATAATAAGCTGTTACCTTATCGTTAATTTCCTCAGCAAGTGCTCTTTGTCCGGCGCTGCCTGCTATATCTGCAATCTTTGATGTCTGTTGAATAGCCATCTGTATCTCATACAATGCCGAGCTGATTATGTACGGGTTTTGTTTCAGATAATAATCGAGCTGCTCATAATAGTGATTGCAGAAATCATTTGTCATGCTTATAGCCTTTTCAGTATTTGCTGCCATATAATAGCCTTCAATCAGATCAGGGAAATAGGGATCATATGGTATATTTGAAAGAGGAAGCACTTCCATACAGCGATCCAGAACCTTAACAGCCTTTTCTTTTTCACCCTTCCTCGCGAGTTCCTTTGCAAGTCTTGCATAATTAAGCCTTGCCCTTACAACTGTTATTGTACGCCTGTGATTATAATCGATATTTACATCTTCATCATTTGCTCCACCCCATACAAACTTGTTCATCATATTATTATAGAGGATATCCGTATCAATTCTCCCGTAATCGAGCCAGCCCCTGTTTTCCGACCTTATTGGCAACAGGCGATAAGCCAGCCCTTCAAGCTGAAAATACTCCTCAAGCCCAAGTGCATCATTATGGTATCCGGTAACATAATAAACAGGCCTTTTCCAGTCGTTGTGTGCCAGAATATCAAGAACTATCAGCTGACTTTTAAGTATTGAATTCCCTTTCAGCCTGATATCAATATAAGGGACAATTTTTGCTGAATCTTCAGGTCTGACTGTACCGGATTCAATAACTTGGCGGGCATCAACCGGAATTCTGATTGTCCTTGTGGGTATGATGTCAAGGACTTCCGTAGAAGATACCTGAACTTTGGTTCCCGGATTTTCGCTGTTTACCCAGTCGATAATTGTTGAAATATCAACCGGATCTTTGGTTTTTTCTATTATAAAGACCTGATTATTAATACCGTCATAATATTTCTTAACAGGAAGCGTAACCGGGAGAGGATCCGATTCATAAACTTTCATTTTCATCTGATCGATATACCAGTCGGTATTCAGAAGCATTAAGTTACAAACCCTGATATCAGTTCGTTTTCCTTCAACTTCCTGTGCATACCACAAGGGGAAAGTATCATTATCCCCGTTTGTGAACAAAATTGCATTGGGAGCACACGATTCCAGGTAATTGAATGCAACATCGCGCGCAAGGTATCGTCCCGATCTGTCGTGATCATCCCAGTTCTCCGAAGCCATTATGGCCGGAACAGCAATAAGGCACAACAACCCGGCCAGAGGAGCAGCAATTTTCTTACCTGTCAGTTTTGCAAGTCCTTCAAATATAGCAAGCGTGCCAAGGCCTATCCAGACGGAGAAGAAATAGAATGATCCGGCATAGGCATAATCACGTTCGCGGGGCTGATTCGGATACTGATTAAGATAGAACACTATCGCTATACCTGTCATTATGAACAGAAGCATTATTATCCACCAGTTTTTATTATCCCTGTTGAGATGATAAAACAGACCGGCCAGGCCAAGAATAAACGGAAGCAGATAATATTTGTTCCGTGAAGTATCCCTCTTCTGTTCGGAAGGCAGATCATAGGTTCCTACCCTGGGTTCATCAAGAAATTTTATACCGGTTATCCAGTTGCCGTTTACTGCCCCTCC
>DNOQ01000073.1:13215-14498 GCA_003501665.1 Bacteroidales bacterium
CTGTTGCCTCCCCACTCTTTGTAAACTTCTTCGTGATCGGGCTGATCGCTCCACATTCTGGGGAAAACCGTAAAAAATCTTTCATCATAAACCCGCTCAAGATTGCGGTGTGTTACAATATATCGGCCATTCTCAAGCGCATAGACCGGTTTGCCATTCCTGTAATCGAGGACCGGTGCATTATAATATGGCCCTCTTATCAGTGGTCTCTGCCCGTATTGTTCCCTGTTGAAATAATATAGTAGATTAAATGGATTTGACGGATTGTTTTCATTCAGGGGAGGATTCGCAGAAGACCTGATCACAATTATTGCCGATGAGGAATACCCGATAAGAATTACGGCAATAGCCGTCATCATTGTGTTCAGTGTAACCCTGTTATTCCCTGAAATATACCAGATTATAGCTGCAATTATCAGTAATACAAGTACATTTATGAATCCGGATCCCGAAACAACCCATACCCCCGTAAAGAAAATTGCAGCTACTGCCAGAATACTGTTTTTAATGTGGTTTGAGGAGTTCAGGGACAACCTTAAAGCGATAACAAACAGAACAACAAGAATAATGAAATGAACTATCATTCCGCTGTTGACAGGAAGTTTCAGCGTATTTACAAAAAACAGATCAAATTTCGATGCAATTCTCACCATTCCCGGTATAATTCCCCACATTAGCAGCGCAAGAATTACGAATGACACCGCCAGTGAAATCAGTAACCCATACCAGGAAAATTCGGACTTCTTGAAATAGTAGACCAGTACAATTGCCGGAAGAGCAAGAAGATTAAGCAGATGTACTCCGATAGAGAGTCCCATGAGGTATGCGATAAGGATGAGCCACCTGTCGGCATATTTTTCATCGGCGATATCTTCCCATTTAAGGATGGCCCAGAAAACGGCTGCCGTAAAAAGTGAAGATGTTGCATAGACTTCTCCTTCGACTGCTGAAAACCAGAACGAATCGGAAAAAGTAAATGCCAGGCTGCCGACCACTCCTGCTGCTGTAATTATCATTATATCTGTCGGGCTGATTTCATTTTCATTTTTTATGATGACTCTCCTGGCCAGATGCGTGATAGTCCAGAACAGAAACAAAATGGTAAAAGCACTTGCCAGAGCCGACATTGCATTTACCATAGCAGCAACGTTAGAAACATTACCCGCGGCAAAAAGTGTAAAGAATCTTGCCAGTATCATAAAAACCTGACTTCCCGGAGGGTGGCCTATCTCAAGCTTGAATGCTGATGCAATGAACTCACCACAATCCCAGAGGCTTGCCGT
>DNOQ01000001.1 GCA_003501665.1 Bacteroidales bacterium
AGGGGAATATTCTTGCCGAAGACAAAATGAAGACCACATATTATGATGAAATAGAAGTTTTTGTGGCAGCCCTTCATGAGAAGATACAGGTTTGTGCCCAAAAGGTCGGGAACGGAGTTGAAATAAAAGGTTACGGAGTGGGAGCCCCTATGGGTAATATAAACAAGGGGACAATTGAATATGCTGCCGGATTACCATGGAAAGGGATAATCCCCCTGGCCGATGAATTCCACAGGCATACAAGCCTTCCCGTGATAGTTACAAATGATGCAAATGCTGCTGCAGTAGGTGAAATGATCTATGGCGGAGCCAAAGGGATGAAGAATTTTGTGGTTATAACCCTTGGGACTGGTCTGGGAAGCGGATTTGTGGTTGACGGGAAACTGGTCTATGGTCATGATGGTTTTGCCGGGGAGATTGGTCATACAGCAATACGTCCCGGACCTTCGAACCGCGATTGCGGATGCGGCAGAAAGGGATGCCTTGAAACTTATGTTTCCGCAACAGGACTGAAAAGATCGCTTCTGAAGATAATGGCTGACAGTATAAAACCCAGCGAACTAAGAAAATATAGTTTTGAGGAGCTTGATGCCGAGATAATCCATAATGCAGCCAAAAATGGAGATCCTCTTGCACTGAGGGCATTTCAGCATACAGGAAGAATGCTTGGATTCAAACTGGCAGATGTTGTCGCACATACAAATCCTGAAGCTATTTTTCTTTTTGGCGGACTGGCTCTGGCAAAAGACCTTATATTTGAACCTGCCAAGGAATATATGGAAGAAAACCTGCTGAGTATATATAAAGGAAAAGTAAAATTGCTCGCTTCTGAACTCAGCACACAGAACGCGGCTGTTCTGGGGGCAAGTTCACTTATATGGTCTGACCTCGAAAAATGAACCTGAAATTTTTACCAGCAGAAATGGCAAACTTTAAAGATATATTGAACCACATCCTTGGAGCTATCTTTATAGTGATCATTTTTGCACTTGCGTATGCTTACCTGAAACCTCATCAGCTTCATAAGCGAAGGCTGGTCTCTACACTTCTTCTTAAAATAAGCTACCTGATTTACCTGCTGATTCTGCTGGTGATTGTTTATCTTGCATCACTTGTAAAAGGAGGCCTGGGGGAAGTGTTTTACGGAGTGGAATTTTTTGCATTTCTTATTGTCCTTTTCTCTCCGAATATTGGCATACTGGCAAGAAAACTGGGCCCTTTCAGCAAAAAACGCGAAAATTATAATTACTTTTTTACAATCGTTAATGTTCTTTCAGTACTGGCAATTCTTGTAATGTATTTTGTGTAAATTGGTAATTAATTTACAAAATCCGGATAAAAACAGAATTATTTACTCTTCCTGCTATATAGTGTTAATCAAGATATCATTAACTAAAACCTTCAACCATGATCAAGGAACGTTTAATAGGGTATATCGAACAGAGCATAAAGCAAAACTGGAACATAGAAGCTCTGTCGAATTATAAGGAAAAAGGATATACATATCAGCAGATCGCTGAACATATCCTTAAGCTTCATTTATTTTTTAAAGATTCAGGAATTAAAGAAGGCGTCAAAATTGCTCTTGTGGGAAGAAATTCGGCCAACTGGTGCATGATCTATCTGGCAACGGTTACATACGGCGCTGTAATAGTGCCCCTCCTTCCTGACTTTAAGCCTGATGACCTGGTTAATCTCATCAATCATTCGGACTCCGTGATCCTTTTTGTAGACGATAAGATAAATGAGACCCTGAATCTGTCAAAAATGCCGGAAATAAAAGCAGTTATTTCCGTGGATACTCTCAGCATGATAAGTTCGGTGAATTCACTTATGAGAGATTCTTATGCCGCAATGCCGGAGAAATACAAGGTGAGTTACCCTGAACTTAAACCTGAAGATATTAAATTCTCCGACATCGGCAATGATAAGCTTGCGGTTATAAGCTATACCGGAGGAACAACCGGTTTTTCGAAAGGGGTCATGTTATCTCATAACAGCCTTGCAGCCAATGTCAGATATGCACAGAATAATATGCCTCTTAAATCCGGCGATCCGCTGGTCTCATTTCTTCCTCTTGCCCATACCTACGGTTGTGCTTTTGAATTCCTCTTCCCCTTTACATACGGATGCCATATAACAATACTCTCAAAAACACCTTCGCCACAGATCATAATCCAGGCGTTTAAGGAAATAAAACCAAGACTCATTCTTTCAGTACCGCTGGTTATTGAAAAGGTCTTCAAAAAACAGATCCTTCCTGTTATCAGCAAACCGCACATGAAGATACTGCTGGCTGTCCCGGGACTGAATAAAATCCTGCATAAAAAAATCAGGGAAAAACTGGAAGAATCCTTCGGAGGCAGGTTCCATGAAATTGTCATAGGAGGAGCAGCTTTCAATCCCGAAGCCGAAAGATTCTTTAAGAAAATAGGATTAAGATTTACCGTGGGATATGGAATGACTGAATGCGGTCCTCTGATCAGTTATGCATCGTGGGATACAACCAAAGTCGGAGCTTCAGGCCGGCCTGTTGATACCCTTGAGGTGACAATCGATTCCGACGATCCGCATAAAATAATGGGTGAAATAATTCTACGCGGCGAAAATGTAATGCTCGGATATTACAAAAACGAGAAAGCCACCACGGAAATAATTGATGAGAATGGCTGGATGCATACCGGAGACCTTGGTCTGATGGATGATGAAGGAAATATTTTCATAAGGGGAAGAAGTAAAACAATGCTTCTCGGTCCTTCGGGGAAAAATATATTCCCTGAAGAGATTGAGGCAGTGATAAACAACATGGATTATATTGCCGAGTCACTTGTCATTTCTGAAGATAACAAACTTATAGGGCTTATCTATCCTGATTTTGAAATGATGAAGAGGGATAATATCACAGAAGAACAGCTTCCCGCGGTACTCGAAAAAATACGCAGAGAAGTTAACGACAAGGTACCTGAATATATGGTTGTTCATAAGTACAGGATACATCCTGAGGAGTTTGCAAAAACCCCCAAGAGGAGTATCAAAAGGTTTCTGTATACAAAGGAATGATCCTCCGGTCACCCTGGGTAACTCAGATGTTCTTTGGGACGACCCCCCGCCCCGTTGGATGGGGAGGCAACATACTGTTCTTCGGGACGACCCCCCGCCCCGCTGACGCGGGGCACCCCCCTGTCAGGGGGGAAAAGTTGAACATATACGTAACTTTACGAATATGAGGCGATATGCATTAATTGTTGCCGGAGGAACCGGTGAGAGGATGAAGAATGATATACCGAAGCAATTCATAGAAGTTGCCGGTAAACCGGTTTTAATGCATACAATCGGAAAATTCAAAGATTTTGATGAATCAATTGAAATAATTGTCGTTCTTCCGGAAAACCAGTTCGGGTTCTGGGACGAATTGAAGAAGAAATATTCATTTACCGTTCCACATGCCATTGTCAAAGGAGGGGATTCCCGCTTCTTATCAGTTAAGAATGGTCTGGAGGCGATAGTTGAAGAGGGGTTAGTCGCCATTCATGACGGAGTAAGACCGCTTGTAAGCATTGATACCATACGAAGATGTTTTGAAACGGCGGAAAGACTGGGTAATGCAATCCCCGTAATACCGGTCTCGGAATCTCTGAGAATGGTAACCGGGAAAGGGAATGAACCTGTTGGCAGAGATTGTATAAAACTTGTACAAACACCTCAGGTATTCAGAACAAACCTTATTAAAAAAGCTTTTTTACAGGAATATCTCCCGGAGTTTACCGACGATGCGATGGTGATCGAAAAGACAGGGGTAAAGATCAATCTGGTTGATGGCAACAGGGAGAATATCAAAATAACAAATCCCGAAGATCTTATCATTGCCCGGGGCTTGCTTTAGAAATCCTTATATTTCGTATCTTGCGGTGAAATTCAATTTATCTGCAAATGAGGACAAGGATTTTAATTTTAGCAATGTCAGTATTTGTTTTAGCAGGTTGTGCCGAAATGATGAAGGTGCTTCAGTCTGCAGGCAATGTTCCTCTTACCGAGGCGGAGGTGATCAGCGGGCTTAAAGAGGCGCTTTCGACAGGTGCAAAAAATGCTGCTGAAAGACTGGCCAGGGAAAATGGCTATTATGGCGATAATCTGATAAAGATCCTTCTTCCGGATGAGGCAAAAGTGATAGTTGACAATATTTCGAGGATCCCGGGGGGAGAGAAACTGGTTGAGGATGTTATTATCATGATCAACAGGGCTGCTGAAGATGCGGCAAAGGAGGTTGCTCCGATATTTGTCGGCAGTATAACACAGATGACTGTAAGGGATGCATTTGGGATATTGAACGGAGCCGATAATGCCGCGACAAACTACCTCAGGAGTACAACCTTTAATGAGCTTTATGCATTGTATAAGCCTAAAATAGAGGCATCAACAGAAAAGAGGATCGTTGGTAACATCTCTACCAAAGATTCATGGAATACTCTTACATCAAAATGGAATGATATTGCCAATTCAATTGCAGGACGGCTGGCAAACCTGAAACCGGTAAATACCGATCTGGATGATTTTTTAACAACAAAAGCCCTGTCAGGAATGTTCCTTAAAGTTGAGGGAGAGGAACTTAAGATAAGGAAAGAGGTTTCCGCAAGGATTACGCCCCTTTTACAGAGAGTATTCGGGAGCCTTGATACTAAGACAGCGGCAAAATAGTTATATTTCAGGTTCAGGATTCAGGATTCAGGGTTCAGGATTCAAGATTCAAGATTCAATATGGACCTGGAACCTTCGGCCTGGAACTGAACCTGGAACCTGGAACCAGCCTTCGCTTTAGCTTCGGTTGGCAAAGCCTGAAACTTTGAACATTAAATTTGTTAAGGATAAAAGAGAAACGGAAGATGTTTGAGAAGACGATATTTAATTACCAGGGTCTTGAACTACGAGTCTCCGACTATGCCAATGAAGGGGTGATGAATATCCTCAATCGTGCTGTTCAGGGTTCAGAGGGAGGAATGCGGTTCTCATTTCAGAATATTGAGGAAAGGATCGCTGCCTATAAGGACCGGGTCAGATTTATTTCACTTTACAGAAAGAACAAACCGGCAGGAACAGTAGGGGCCTGTTACCGTGTCTCGGGGCAGGGCCCCCTGAGATATCCGTCAACTTTTATTAAATACCTGGCATTTCATTCAATATATCAGTCAAACATAAAAGATAAAAAGAAGGGACGGGTTACTGAAATAAGATCTGAACCCATGGATTCATTCAAGCCTAAAACGCTGGA
>DNOQ01000075.1 GCA_003501665.1 Bacteroidales bacterium
GACGGATTATATCTTGATGATGTCACTTATGACAGAAGAACAGTTAAAAGGATCCGAAAAGTGATGGACAATATTAAACCGGGATGTGTTGTCGATCTTCATTCGAATACAGGATTTTCGAAAGGACCTGCAAACCAGTATACTGAATATTTCCCTTATATTGACAAGTTCTGGTTCGGTGAGAGTTTCATGTACAGCAGTATGCCGCCGGAAAACTGGCTGGTGGAAGTCTCAGGAATACCTTTCGGATTAATGGGCGATATGCTTCATGCCGGCGGGAACCGTTGGCTTGGAATGGTTTATGGAATGACCCTGCGGTTACCATGGTCGACGGAAGGTATTATTTGTGATCCGACACCTGTCTGGAAGATATGGGATGAGTTCGGCATTGAATCATCAGAGATGTCGGGATACTGGGAAAAGGATTGCCCGGTCAGGACCAGTAATCCGTCTGTTTATGCAACTGTATACCTGAAGCAGAGGAAATCGCTGATCTCAGTCGGTAACTGGGCTGATAAGCCTGTGACTTTTATATTTCAATTTGACTGGAAGAGGCTGGGGATCGATCCTGTAAAAGCAGTGCTCTCAGCACATGACATAAGAGATTTCCAGAAGAAAGCTGTTTTTCGTACGGGTGACCGGATTATGGTTGGACCGAAGGAAGGGTTGTTGATTTTCTTATCAGAAAATGAGTAAAGATCGAATAATTTTAAATTCAGGGACGGGATAGCTGATTTTTAGTGGAACTTTTAGAAAAATACATTATGAAAAACCGGAAATTCATAAATTTCATTATTCTGACAGGTCTGATGGCTTTGATATCTTGTTCACAAAGCAAAGGACCAACAGATGCCCTAGGTAGACCTTTGATCATTAAAGCCGGCACAATTGACTGCGACCTTGTGGAAACAACTCCGGTTGTTTTCAAAAATAAAGTTTACCGCTTCGAATATGTAAGAGCCGGATACTGGAACAACAAGACAGGAGATTCATACTTCAGGTTCATTGAACATGACTCCGGGAAACCATCCGGGTCTTTCGCAGCTGGTTTCCATCTTGGCAGTGCATTTGTCTATAAGGATACAGTTTATGTTACTGCGGTTAATATCTGGGATGGAGAGGAGGTGCATATCTTCTTATCACCTGATCTTGAAGACTGGGATCACAGACTGGCTTTTAAGTTGCCGGGATTTGGGATTTTCAATACTTCACTGACAAAGGCTGATAAGAAATTTGTCCTGATGTTCGAGGTGGGAAAGCCGGAAGAAGAGGCAGGAAAGCGCTTTACTGCACGCTTTGCAACGTCTGAGGATCTCTATAAATGGGAAATACTTTCAAAAGATCACAATTATTCTATGGATCGTTATACAGCACCACATTGTTTAAGGTATTTTGATGATTACTACTATAATTTCTATCTCGAGGTATATAAGGGCTATGAGACGAGAGTTGTTCGTTCAAAAGACCTGGTGAAGTGGGAAACCAGTCCCCTCAATCCTGTTCTTAAAGCTTCAGCGGATGACAAAATCATTATGAATACAAGTCTGTCTGAAGATTTACGCAGGAAGATTGATGGGGCTGAAAACCGCAATAATTCCGATATTGATTTCTGTGAATATAATGGGAAACTGATAATTAATTATTCATGGGGTAATCAGCAAGGTAAGGAATTCCTCGCTGAAGCATCTTATGACGGCACAATTGAACAATTCCTGAAAGGCTGGTTCCCTGAGTAGAAATTCCCGGTGTGTGGGTTAATAAATGAGTGAAAAAATATTGGATACGACGGTTCGAAGGTTCGAAGGTTCGAGGATTCGACGGTTCAGGAGATACTTTATAAAATCTTTTATTTTGAGATCATGTTACTTTAAATTTTATTGAGAAATGAAAAATAATATACTGACTCTGGCCTTCTTCTTTATACTTTATGAAACACTGGGGGCTCAGCAAAGCCCGCCATTCTTTGTGGATCAGGACAATTATCTTTCAAAGCATGACATTGTCTGTCTTGAACCTGAGATGGAGGGCTTTAACGGTTTTCCTGTTGGTAACGGTGATCTTGGTGGCATGGTTTGGTGCAACAACAACGGGATTGATATACAGATCAATAAGATTGACCTCTACGATATTCCAGAAAACAACCAGATGACACTCAGGGCAGCTGCCCGGCTGAAAATCGATTTTGGTGTGCCATGTTATAATTATTTTTATCTGACTGACTATGAAAGCCGGCTTTCATTGCAGAAAGCTGAGATTAAAATGAGAAGCAGTACCCCTTTTGCTGATACAAGAGTTGAGTCGTTCGTCGATGCCAACAGTAATGTCTGGATAATAGATTGTGAAGCTGATTACAAGGGAGCAATTAAGGAAGGGGCGAAGACCACGATTAATCTCGGGCGCTAGGGCAGCCGTCCGTTCCGTGGATGGTATAATAATGTAGAGGACAATCCGGAAGATGGTCTGGGAAATACCAGGAGCAGAATTCAGGCAAAGGATCTGGTGATAGAGGATGCTTTTGATGGAGGATTGAATTTCAGTGTTGTATGCCGGGTAATTAAGACACCTGTAAAAGCTGACCTGATAAGCGGTCATAATCTGACATTACAAACGGAAATGCTTCAGAAACAATATTTTCAGGTTCTCGTGGCGGTGGTCACCTCCAATGAATCCGGTAATACGACAGATGATGCGATAAAGCTTCTGGATAGTACTGAGCAAAAAGGGCTTGTAAAAGTGCGCGAGGCACATCAGGAATGGTGGGACTCATTCTGGAAGCAATCTTTCGTCCGTCTGGCAGATGATTATGTTGAGAATATATACTATTTACGCAGATATCTGATGGGGAGTTCTTCAAGGGGCAGGTATCTTGTACCATTCAATGGCGGTTTATGGGTATGGAACCATGATCACCGCCAGTGGGTGACACCTCACCACTGGAATAC
>DNOQ01000502.1 GCA_003501665.1 Bacteroidales bacterium
AGTCGGCATCGTTCGAGATCCCTCCATGGTTTTCGATAAGGACGCTGATCTTTGCAGGTACGGCATATTCCATCATCATCTGGTATGTTTCTGCAGCATATTTAAGAGCTTCTTCTTTCGTGACTCTCTCGGGGCCCCTGCAATTAGTTCTTATGGCATGGCATCCCAGGTATGCTGCAGCATCGATCCACTTCCGGTGGTTTATTTCGAACTGGCGTCGTTGCTCTTTTGTCGGTGAGCAGCCATCACCTTCATCATCCACCATGATCAGGACCATCGTCACACCATGATCAGCCGCATTTTTTTTCAATCCCTGGAGATAACCTTCAGTGGGAACCTCGAACAGGGTATTTACGAACTCGATTCCGTTAAGGCCGAAATCATTCCTCGCAATTTTCGGAAAGTCGATGTTTTTCCACTTGCCGGCTCTTATTTCATCAACAAGCGCCCATTGTGCCAGGGAAATATCATCTTTGATGAGCCGTGGAGTGGGTGATGTCAGTGTGGCTTTCAGAACCGAAGGTGCAGCAAATCCTGCTGCACCTGCTAAAACTGATTTTTCTATGAAATTCCTTCTGTTTATTCCTGCCATGATAATTTATTTTATTTAAAAGATTTTTTACCGGATGCTCTGTTTCAGAGTTCCCATCCGGGACGGTACTCCCTGGTGAGGAACTGGTTTGCTTCCGCTACGTTAGTAATCGTCATATTTACACTGTCATATTCGACTCTTTTTCTGGCCCGCAGTGATACAGCTCCGAGAAGTATGGTTTCAGTAACGGGTCCTGCAAGCAGGAAGCTTCCCGGGGTTTGTTTTTTATTCCGGAAAGCATCTATCCAGGCCTCATTAGTTGAAGGCCCGGTTACTTCAGCCATCTTATCGCTTACTCCTGCCATTTTACTTTCCGGGATCAGTCTTGGATTCTCACCCCTGAACTCAGCCAGGATCTTGCCTTTATCTCCGACGAACATCATTCCCTCCCTGCCAAGTGATTTCCCGTCTGCAACGAGTTCATCCGGTGTAAGCGGTTTCATCCCTCCGTCATACCAGTAAAGATCAAATTGTCCGAATATTCTTGTTGCAGGGAACTGGAAACGTATCATGCACGAAAGAGGGAAGGCGACGTCGTTCACGACACCTTTTGATACCTGGTTGTCAAGTGTACAGGTTGTTGTCCCGTATGCATCAGCACTTTTTGCAGGTTTATCAATTCCAAAGGTCAGGAAGAGCGGGAAAAGGCTGTAGTGTCCCATATCTGCAATACTGCCGCCCCCGAAATCATACCATCCCCTGAAAACCGCGTGGGTATAAGTTGGGTGATATGGACGCGCGGGTACCGGTCCGAGCCACAGATCCCAGTTAAAATCTTTTGGTACGGGAACTGTTTCTGTGGGATTTGTCTGCCACTGTGGCCATACCGGCCGATTTGACCAGTTATGTATCTCTTTAAGGGTTCCGATTCGACCCTCGTTTATCCATTTCAATGCAAGATCATAACCCGGTTTAATACTCCATGCCAGAAGATGAGTTCCAAGTCCGGTTTGCCTTGACACATCGCAGGTTACTCTGAATTCTTTAATACGGTTTGCGATCGGTTTATGAGTTACGACGTGCTTACCTTTCTTCATCGAGTCAATGGCAACAGCAGCATGAAGATGATCGGGTGTCATTATCTTGATTGCATCGATATCCTTTTCTTTTTCAAGCAGCTCGCGGTAGTCGGAATAAGAAGTGCAACCCTTGAATGTACCCATTTTCTTTGCTTTCGCATAGTATTTTTGTACAAATTCCTGGCCGATATCCCGTCCGCCTGGTATACCTTTATAGCCGGAACCCCAGCTGGGATCATCCAGCGCTTTCCTCAGGCTGTCGCGAACCCTGTTAATTGACCAGTCAACATAGTCGGTGGTAAACTTGTTCGGGTCACAAACCGACACAATCTGAAGTGCCGGGTTGGTGATCAGTGAGGCCATCTCTGCCAGGCCCTGCGTTCCGCATCCTATATATCCAATATTAAGTTTATCACTCGGAGCCACATGTCCCGGGCCTCCGATTATTCTTCCCGGCACTACTGTCAGAGCCAGGGACCCGGCAGCAGCTGATCCGATGAATTCACGTCGGTTGATCTTTTTTGATGTTGCCATATTTTAAGGGGTTAGTTGGTTAATAGCCTGCTTAAGTCTTATAATAAGATTATCAAATTTATAAAATTTAACATACAATAAAACTATTAAATATAATGCAGTATATACGCTTTTATTTCCTTTGTAATGTTTTGCCTTTGAGCCCTTGTGCCTTTGCGCCCCTGCGCCTCTATTCCACAAACTGCCTTGCATAATACTTTGCTGTCAGCTTTTCTCCCGTAGCCTTTTCGATCATTTCATTCCACGGATATCTTGCTCCCGGCATGAACACTTTTTCCTTCAGGTATGTTCCGACAGTTTTTTCTCCTGCCAGCGAAAGGTTATCTGTTATATTTGCTTCAATATACCCGTATAGCTGGGATGCAAGCAGTTCTCCCAGCAGGTAATTGTGATAGTAGCATGGATAGAGAGCAATATGGATCTTGGTTGCCCAGTCCGGCAAATTACGTCCATCAGGTTTGGAAAGCAACTGGTATTTCTCAACCATGTCCCACCACAATCTGTTAAGGTCCTGATCAGAATTTTCGTACATTGACTTTTCAAACCGGTACATCACCTGTACCCAGCGGCTGAAGACGAGCATCTCCAGTCTCAGGGATTTATGGGCATTTTCCGAGATTACTGCAGCCTCCTCCCGGGTGATTGTCCCCATCTTTTGCATCCATAGAGGATCCCTGGCGAGCCTTCCGAACATGTTTGCAATGGCTTCGGTCGTGAATGAGTGTGCTGCATCCCGCAATGTGAACGGCAGAATTCTGTCGTTATAATATGAGTAAACACCATGACCCAGTTCGTGTAAAATGGTATTCATCCAGTAAGAGTCGGGCCGGATGTTATTAAGTGTTCGTACGTCACCTTCACGGTCGATATCGGTACAAAAAGCATGCTGATTTTTACCGGGTTTCTCATACAGATCGCTTTTTGCCAGTATTGCATCTACATTGAGGCCTATTCCGTCATAAAAAGCGGCAGCCAGTTTTACAGGGTCCTGATCAGCATAATATTTATCAAAATCGACAGGATAAATATCAGGAGCCTCCTGGAAATACCTGTTCTGGTAATGCCACGGACGAAGCTCTGATATTCTGATTTTGTAGAGTTTCGAGAAATAATTGTCTATATCACTTTTGAGTTGTGCAAAACCATCTCTTGTAAGGTTATCAAGTTCATCCAGTACTGCAGTGACCTCTGAAGGATCCTGTCCCGAGAGCTTCAGGCTCATCTCATGGAAATTGCTGAAGCCCAGCAGAGTCGCAATAAGGTTACGGTGCTTTACAAGAGCAATAATATCTTTCTCGACCACTGGTCCGATCATTTTATGTCCTTCCCAGGCATCTTTAAGCTCACGGATGTTTCGCGAGTTCCTGAGTATGTTTTCCACCTCGTTGTCCGATAAATCTTTCCCGTTAACCTTTGCCCTGAAGTTCAGATATTTCCGGCTTATTTCTGTTTCCATTTTCAAACGTTGTGAGATAAGACTGGTATCTATCTGGTTACCAAGGTATGCATCATACAGCAGGTCAAGCTGACGGGCAAGTAACGGATCCTTAACCGCACCGGATTCTTTAATCTCCTTAAGGTCATTGAATGCAGCGGCATCTGAATAAACCTTTGAAAATTCAAATGATGCTTTTTCGCTTATTACAAGATCTTCATCCTTCCCTGTAATGTTTGCATTCCATGAAGTCAATGCCATTTCACGGTAAAGGGGAATGATGATCTTTTCATAACCGGCAATGAATTTTTTTAACCTGTTCTCCATTCTTTCCTGTTCCGATGTACAGGAACTGAATAACAATAATACCACGGCCATAACATTAAGAAGGTTCTGTTTTTTCATTTTTGAAGGTTTAAGAACTGCTAAGGTAATAAAATACGTGTTTTTACTGTAAGGTTCGGTTAAATCTTTTAAATTTGAAGTGCAGCTCTGATATGCATCTTAATTTATGGAACTTTTATTATTTATAACAGGAGGCTTGTTAGCCGGGGCTTTAATTGCCTGGCTGATAACGAGACTGGTGTTTGTTTCGAAGCTGAAGTCTAAAAATACCGAGATAGACGATCTGAATAAAAAGAACAGTTTTCTTGAAGCCAGCATCAAAGCGCAGGAAAAAAGCCTTGAAGAAGTTAAAGAGGCGATGCTCAATACCTTTAAAGCAGCAGCCTCAGATGCTCTTTTACAGAATAATCAGCAGTTCCTAAATCTTGCAAAGCCGCAGCTGGAGGCACAGGTGAATGCCACAAAAAGTGATCTTGACCAGAGGAAAGTTGCCATAGAGGAGATGCTTAAGCCTGTCAGGGAGGCAATTGACAGTTATAAGTTAAAGATTGAACAGCTTGAAATAGGATCGAGCAAGACTTTCGGGGAGATCGCAAAGACATTATCGGATTTGCAGAAAACTCATAATTCCCTTCAGAAGGAGACTGGCGCTCTGGTAAATGCCCTCAGGAATCCCAGGGTCAGAGGCCGCTGGGGTGAGATAGGCCTTAAACGAGTTGTGGAATTTTCCGGAATGTCGGCTCATTGTGATTTTGTTGAACAGGCTTACAGGGAAGGAGAAGATTCCGCTTTGAAGCCCGATATGATCATAAATCTTCCGGGTAACGGGCATGTTGTTGTTGACTCAAAACTGCCGCTGGATGCATATCTTGAGGCACTCGAGACGGATGATGAACATTTACGTACAAGATTATTTGAAAAACATGCAAAAGATCTGCGTGATCATGTAAATAAGCTCTCCAGAAAACAATATTGGTCCCAGTTTGAAAATTCTCCTGATTTTGTAATTCTCTATATGGAGGTCGAATCTGCATTCAATGTTGCACTGATGACAGATAAAACACTTCTTCAGGATGCAATGAACAATAAGATAATTCTGACTACTCCGACAACATTGATTGTTGTGCTGAAATCAGTTGCAATGTCCTGGCAACAACATAATATAACCGAAAATGCAACGCAGATAATGATTGCTGCAACGGAGCTATACAGCAGGGTCAATATTTTTGCTGATCATTTCGAAAAAGTCGGAACCGGATTGAAGACAGCTTTGAAAGGATTCAATGATGCTGCAGGCTCGTGGGAAACCCGTGTAATACCGGCAGGAAGAAAGCTTGAACAACTGAAAGCCACTGATAACAAAGCCGAATTACCCGGCTTTGATATAATAGATAATCCTGTGAGAGAGATCAGAAAACCTGATGTATAGTTCAATGATTTGTTCCTGGTAAATATGAGGTTTATGTTAGTAACCTGAAATATCTGTTAAGATCAATTTGTGCTGAAATATTTATTTTTACAATAAGTTATGAAGAAGTCCAGAGTCTTATTCAACCGGCCGATGAAAGATAAGTTGATTATAAACGGATCCATTGTATGGCTTGCAGTCCTGTCGATTATGATCTGCTGCAGCGGCGGTGCAAAGAAACAAAAGCCATCTGAAAATATAATGCCGGTTACGGAATACGACAGCACATATCTGTTTAACGGCAGGGATCTGGAAGGGTGGGAGATCACAAATTTCGGACCACAGGGCCCTGTTTATGTTTCCGGCGGATCAATTATTCTCGGTATGGGTGACGGATGTACCGGTATCACGTGGGAAAAAGAGTTCCCGGAACAGAATTACAGGGTAACACTGGAAGCAAAACGTGTTGCCGGTAATGATTTTTTCTGCGGAATGACATTCCCCGTCGGTAAAGATCCATGCACCCTTATTGTAGGAGGCTGGGGAGGAACCACTGTAGGATTGAGCAGTATCAACTCAATGGACGCATCGGAAAATCAGACAACAAATTTTATGGAGTTTGAGAAAGACCGTTGGTACAGGATCAGCCTCCTGGTTCATGCCGATACTATAAGAGCAATGATTGATAAGGATGTTGTGGTAAATTATGTGGTTGATGAATATGATTCAATATCAATACGTCCGGAGGTTGAACTTTCAAGACCTTTCGGTATTGCAGCATGGTATACAACAGCAGAATTGAGAAATATCAGGCTGGAACTGATGGGAAATTGAAGAAAAGAATTAAAGTATTTACCAATAGCACTAATGATTATGAATAAACTTTGTTATTTGTTCTTAACAGGTATTTTGCTGGTCTCCTGTAAGACCAGTCAGCTTTCGCTTACCGTTGTGGAACCGGCTCCGGTTACACTTCCCAGGGAGATAAAAAAAGTTGGTGTGATAAACCGCAGCATGCCGACAGATGAAACTAAGGCGCTCGATATCATCGATAAAGCTCTTTCACTTGAAGGTGTTGACCTAGATAAGGACGGCGCTGAACAATGTATAATTGGTCTCACAGAGGAACTGATGAACAATAAGAGGTTTGAAGAAGTGAAAAATCTCAGTGACATTGATTTCAGAACGCCAAAACTTGGAGATATATTTCCCGTTCCATTGTCGTGGGAAATTGTTGACAGGATAAGCAAAGAGCAAAATACAGAGGCTATTTTTGCACTTGAATTTTACGATACTGCGACAAGATTAAATTATTCCACAGGTAAATCGGCAGTAAAAAGTCCTTTAGGAGTTGCCATCCCGGTACTTGAACACCGTGCCAGTATGGAAACAATTGTTAAAACCGGATGGCGCATATACTATCCGGCCGGGAGAGTGATTGCCGATGAATTCAGGCATGTTCAGTCTGTTGTGTATACAGGCCGCGGAGTTAATCCCTTAGTCGCGGTTGCGGGGCTTGTCAGACGGAAAGACGCAGTAAAGGAGGTAAGTAATGCGGCCGGACATGATTATGCCCTGAGGCTTATACCCTTCAAATTGCGGGTTACAAGGGATTATTTTGTGAAGGGAACAAATAATTTTAAGATAGCAAAGAGAAAAGCACAGGTTGGTAAATGGGATGAAGCCGGATTGTTGTGGGAAAGAGAAACAGAAAATCCCTTACGTAAAATAGCCGGAAGAGCTTGTCATAACATGGGGATTATAAACGAAATTAACGGAGATGTAGATTCAGCACTGGCCTGGGCTCAGAAAGCATATGAATATTACAATATCAGGCGATCGCTTGAATATACAAGAATACTTGAGAACAGACTCATGAAACGTGAAATTCTCACGGAACAGGAGCAATAGCTCAGGGCTCAGAGCTCAGAGCGCAGGGAACAGGAGCAATAGCTCAGAGCGCAGGGCTCAGGGCACAGAGCTCAGAGCGAAGGGCTCAGAGCGCAGGATAGAGGTTGAGGTTGAGGTTATGTTCTGTTTTTACACTGTTAATCAAAAAAAAATCCTTAATTTTCATTCCTGAAACCAGCCTTCACATATGCTTGGGCCTCTGGCCGCAAAAGACGGCTGGCAAAACCTGAAACTGAAACCGATAAAAACTGTCATGAAAAACAAAATCCTTACTGTTATTTTTCTGCTCATTTCTGTGACCCTGCTGAGCCAGAAATACGAATCCAGATGGGAATCGCTCGATAAGCGTCCGACACCATCGTGGTTCGAAGATGCCAAATTCGGAATATTCATCCACTGGGGTGTTTATTCGGTTCCTGCCTGGGGACCGACCGGTGACGATATAGGTGTATATGATAAATACTCTGAGTGGTACTGGAATAAGCTGCTTAATAAAGGAAGCAAGGTGAACAAACACTTTGAGGATTTTCACCTCAGGACTTACGGACCGCATTTCAAATACCAGGATTTTGCCCCGATGTTTAAAGCCGAGCTCTTTAAGCCCGATGAATGGGCTCAGTTATTCAGGAATTCGGGAGCAAAATATGTTGTCCTTACATCGAAACATCATGAAGGATTTACACTCTGGCCAAGCGCTCAGAGCTGGAACTGGAACAGTGTAGATATAGGTCCGCACCGTGATCTATGTGGTGACCTGACAGAGTCGGTAAAAAAGGCAGGTCTGCATATGGGATTTTATTATTCACTTTATGAATGGTTTAACCCGGTTTATCTTAACGATTTTGAGAATTATGTCGATAATCACATGATACCTCAGATGAAAGACCTTGTTTCGCGCTATACACCTGATATTTTATGGACAGACGGAGAGTGGGATAAGCCAAGTAAGGAATGGAAAAGTGAACAATTCCTTGCATGGCTTTATAACGAATCTGCAGTTAAGGAGAATGTTGTGGTAAATGACAGGTGGGGAAGTGAAACCAGGAGCAAACACGGAGGTATATATACCACAGAATATGGTCTGGTTCATGGTGGTGAAGGACTTGAAACAGCTGAATATCATCCCTGGGAAGAATGCCGCGGAATAGGAACTTCCTTTGGATTTAACCGTACCGAGAACCTCGAAAATTATTCTTCAGCCGAAGAACTTATCAAATTACTTATTTCAACTGTAGCAGCCGGTGGAAATCTGCTGCTTGATATTGGTCCTGCAGCAGATGGTACCATTCCGGTGATTATGCAGCAGCGGCTCATGGAAATTGGTAAATGGCTGGATGTTAACGGAGAGGCCATTTACGGTACACGTGCATTTATTACAAGCAAGAATCAGGAGAATATAAACCCGGAAACAAATAAGAATATTTTCTTTACAAAAAAAGGAAATGATGTTTATGTGATCCTGCTCAACTGGCCAAAAGGTGATATAATTCTGAGAGGTCTCAGGACAAAACCCGGCACAAAGGTCAATCTGCTTGGATCATCCATGAGCCCCCGGTTCAGAAATCCGGGTAATAATCTGATAATTACCCTTCCCCGGCTTGATCCTGATGATTATCAGCTTGCTTATGTATTGAAAATCAGTAATATATAAACCTAAAAATTCCATTATTATGAGAAAAACAATCTTATTACTATTTGTGACATTGGCATTGGCAGCCATTTCATCCTGCAAAACAGAGACACAGAAAGTTGTTCCTGTTCAGAAAACCGATATTACAGAATTCTTCGGCCAGTGGACCATCGATATTGATGGAGGTTCTGTCGGATGGCTGGAAGTCCGCCAGGACGAGAATTATATCAACGGCGATATTCTTTGGGGAGGCGGAAGTGTATTGCCTGTTTCAAATATTTTTCTTGCCGGAGACCGCACCCTTATTATTCAGAGGGCAAATAATGTTGTACGAAAAAGGGATGAAAACAGGAACCCTCTTGTTACATCTGTTGTCACGGATTGGCTGGAAATTAATATAAACGGTTCCGGCAACATTGAAGGAATATTACTACGCCCGAAACGTTCAGGTCTTGGTGTGGATACAGTTACATTCGCAGGTAAGAAACTTCCTCCCGTGCCTGCTGCTCCCGATCTGAAAAGTGTAAAATATGGCGAATCAATAACACTCTTTAACGGCAAAGATCTGACAGGCTGGACCCTTATAAATCCTCAGCAGACAAACGGATGGAAAGTTGTTGACGGAACACTGGTAAATGATCCGGTTCAGACAGAAGGTGCACCCCATATCAGCTATGGTAACCTGAGAACGGAAAAAACATTTGAGGATTTCAACCTGAAACTGGAAGTCAATGTTCCTGCCGGAAGCAACAGTGGAGTATACCTCAGGGGAATATATGAAATACAGGTAATGGATTCCTATAAGAGAGACCTGAATCCCCATAACATGGGCGGTGTTTACAGCCGTATCAAGCCAACCGTGGCAGCTGAAAAGCCCGCAGGACAATGGCAGTCGATGGATATGACTTTGTGTAACAGACATATCACAGTTATCCTGAATGGGGTTAAAATAATTGACAATCAGCCTGTTTACGGACCAACCGGTGGAGCAATGAGCTCCGATGTTTTTGCACCCGGGCCAATCTTCCTTCAGGGTGATCACGGGAAGGTATCCTACAGGAATATAGTTCTTACACCTATCGTTAAATGATCTGGTTATGGATAAAATTATTTCAAAGAAAACTAGCCGCAGGGAATTTCTGACCAGTTCCGCTGCAGCGTTTGCCGGTATTACAGTTCTGCCGGGGAATGTAATTTCAGGGTTCGGCCATATTGCGCCGGGCGATAAACTGAATATAGCATGTGTCGGAATAGGTGGGATGGGAAGAAGCAACCTGTCAAATATAAAGACTGAAAATATTGTTGCTCTCTGTGATGTTGACTGGAGAGAAGCAAGCACAAGGGTTTTTAAATTATACCCGGGTGCGAAGCAATACAAGGATTACCGTGTGATGCTCGATAAGCAAAAGGATATTGATGCGGTAATTGTTGCGACTTCAGATCATACGCATGCTGTGATCAGCATGGAGGCAATTAAAAGGAAAAAGCACGTTTTCACTCAGAAACCTCTTACTCATACCGTTTATGAAGCCAGGGCTCTGGCAAAAGCAGCAAGGGAAAATAAAGTTGCAACCCAGATGGGTAACCAGGGACAGGCTTCCGACGGTCCCCGCCGTCTGCGGGAAATGATATGGGATGGTGTGATAGGACCGGTAAGGGAGGTGCATGTCTGGACTGACAGGCCGAACAGAGGTCTGCTCGGAACCTACTGGCCTCAGGGAGTACCGAAGCCGGCGGAAACACCTCCGGTTCCTTCTGAACTCGACTGGGATCTGTTTATCGGACCGGCACCGATGCATCCATATCATCCTGCATATCATCCTTTCAGCTGGCGTGGCTGGTGGGACTTTGGCACAGGGGCATTGGGAGATATCGGGTGCCATTCGCTGGATCCAATCTTCAGGGCACTAAAACTTAAATATCCGACCAGTATCCAGGCTGTTTCGACACTTGTTAATGAGGAAAGCTATCCGCTTGCATCCATTGTAAAATATGAATTTCCGGCACGGGAAGGTATGCCACCTGTGACTCTTACCTGGTATGACGGAGGAATGAGACCCATGCAGATACCCGAGATGGAACCGGGAATGAAGATGGGAGCAGGGGGAACTCTTTATATAGGCGATAAAGGTAAAATACTAGACGATAAGATACTTCCTCTTTCATTAAGGAATTCTTATACACCACCTGCATCCTATATACCTTCATCTCCCGGACATGAGCAGGAATGGATAAGAGCCTGTAAAGGAGGCGCCGCCGCCGGTTCCGACTTTGAATGGGCAGGACCTCTGACTGAAACTGTACTCCTTGGCAATATTGCCTTGAGAAAGGAACTGAAAGAAATATTAAGCGGACAGCTTCTTAAGTTTGACCCGGAAAAATTCTGTTTCCCTGATCTTCCCGAAGCTGATAAATTCCTGCATACGCAATACCGGGAGGGATGGTCGCTTTAAGTTTAAATTAAGATTATTAATAAATTAAACGGATTAAATGACTAATTAACCAGGGTATGGAAAAAAATGAAAAAACGACCCGGCGGGAATTCATCGCAAAAACGGGAATGGTATCGGCGGGAGTTGCATTTGGTGCTTCATCATTGACCGCTTCTGCCTATAACCGTATATCAGGGGCAAATGATAAGATAAATGCTGGTTTCATCGGTGTCGGTAACAGGGGCTCTCAGCTTATGGAGATATTCATGAAACAGCCTGATGTAAACATTGCTGCTTTATGCGATACTTATGAACCCTATATGTTCCGCGACAGGATAAAAGTACACCCGCGTTACCTTGAACTGGGAGGCAGGATACCTCAGATGGGGGAGACCTTCCCGGTAAAGCCTGTTCTTTACAGCGATTTCCGGAAATTACTGGAGAACAAGGATATTGATGCTGTCGTAATTGCGACACCCGATCATTGGCATGCAATCCAGATGATAAACGCCGTTAATGCAGGCAAAGATGTTTATGTTGAAAAACCATTGACAATCACACTTCAGGAAGGAAGAGCCATGGTCAATGCCCAGGCTGAAACAAAAAGGGTTGTGACTGTGGGACTTAACAGACGCGGTTCTAAAGTGTATCAGAAGCTTGTTAATGAGGTGCATGGAGGTAAAATCGGAAGGATCTCAGTCGGAATGGCTCACAGAATAGATAATATGTTCCCCGACGGGATCGGGAAAATGAAACCTGAAGATCCTCCCCGTGACTTAAACTGGGATATGTGGCTTGGTCCCAGGGCATTTCGTCCATACCAGTACAATATTCATCCTTATAAATTCCGGTGGTGGAAAGATTATTCCAGTCAGATGGGCAACTGGGGTGTTCATTATATGGATGCTATCCGCTGGCTTATGGGAGAAACGGCTCCGGTGGCGATAAGCACTCACGGAGGTAAATATTTTGTTGACGATGACCGGACGATACCTGATACAATGCAGGTAACATTTGAGTTCGGATCAGGCGCCATTGTCACTTTCTGCACTTACGAGGCCAGCAGCGGCAATATGTTCAGGTATGGTGAAATAGAAATTCGGGGAACCCTTGGTACGGTAAATGCAGACGAAAGGGGATACCGGATATATCCTTCAAGGAACGGCCAGTTCCAGACTTACAAGCATACTTTGCAGGCCGAAGAGTTCGATCTGAAAGGTTCGCCGCTTGATGACGGAACCAGCGGGGACAATGCAGCAAACCTTATAAGGAATTTCCTGGATTGCATTAAATCGCGCCAAACTCCAGTTTGCCCGATTGAAGAGGGACACAGATCAACCAGTTTTGCCCACCTCGCAAATATTGCGCTGGAAGTGAAGGAGAGACTTCAGTGGGATCCTCAGAAAGAGAAATTTATAAATAATGAAAAGGCCAACAGCCTGCTGCATTATGAATACCGTAAACCCTGGAAACTATAATAATTACAAAATGAAACCTTCATGTTACAAAAACACCTTAGCTCATGAAAATAATTCACATCATGAAGGTTCCATATGAACCACTTAATTTACAACAATATACTAACATTATTTTCATATGAAACAGAACAGAAGAGAATTCATAACAACAATGGCAGCTGCCGGTGCGGCAATTCCTTTTGCAAAAATGGATCTGCCCGGTATTGCAGGCACACCGGAAAAGAGATTCCCGGTGAGACTATTTTCAAAACCAATTGATGAATATGATTTTGGCTTTATGTGCGAATGCCTTAACCGTTCGGGAATTGAAGGTTTTGATCTGACCGTGCGCCCCGGTGGAAAGGTTATTCCCGAAAAGGTTGAGGATGATCTGCCGAGACTTGTAGGGGAAGCAAAGAAATATAACCTGTCAATCGATATGATGGTAACATCAATACTTTCTCCTGATGATCAGTTCACTGAAAGGATACTGAAAACGGCATCTTCGGTTGGTGTAACCCACTACAGGCTTGGCTGGGCTGAGTACGATCCGGAAAAGGGAATTATGGGAACACTCGAGGGGTATAAATTTGCCATGATGGGAATTGCCGGTCTGAACAAAAAATATAACATCAAAGGTGGTTACCAGAATCATGCCGGTGCAAGGATAGGAGGTCCTGTCTGGGATCTCTATGAACTTCTGAAAGACCTCCCGTCAGAATATATCGGGTGTCAGTACGACGTAAGACATGCAATGGTTGAGGGTACAAACGCATGGGTATTAGGATTGAGGCTTCTTGCTCCGTTGATCAATTCACTTGCCATCAAGGATTTTACCTGGCAGATTGTCAAAGGAAAACCGGCTCCGGTTACTGTTCCGCTGGGAGAAGGAATGGTAAACTGGGAACTTTTCTTCAGGACAATAAAAGAACTTGATCTCTCTGCTCCGATGACTCTTCATGTAGAATATCCTTTATTCAGCAAGGCTGAGGAAAGTCATTCGCCCGGCAGGAAGCAGGAGATCATCGTAAGTAAGCTGAAAAAAGACATGGATTTTCTGAACGGATATCTTACAAAATACGGATTAACATAAACATATTATGACAAACCGCCGGAAATTTATAAAGAACAGTCTTATGGCAGCCGGGGCTGCTGCAGTTGCTTCACCTGTTGAAGTTCTTATGTCATCCTGTGCACCTGCTCAACAGAAGAAGATCAATATTTCGAGGGTAAGTTCAAACTTTGAAAGAGAACCTCTCATCCGTCCTTTCGGATTCAAAGGAGGCTTTATGAGAGAGATATGGCAATCGGTATCTTACATGGAAAGCAGCTCAGGCGCTCATTCAATCGGACTTTGTACCCAGAGTGTCCTCTGGTCAGATGCATCTGTCTTTGAGTCGCATTCCGAAAGCGGGGGGAATGCTCTTATGTATGCAATGACGGAAAGAGCTATGCAGATGGTTAATGGTCAAACTTTTACATCACCTGTTGATCTTCTCGATTCGATACTTCCTGAAGTTTATTCCTTCGGACAAAAAGTCACCACAAATCCGCAACTCCGTAAAACATTTGCACTCAATGCACTGGTCGGGCTGGATAATGCAGCGTGGCTTCTGTATGCAAAAGAGAACAGGATCAGTACTTTCGACGGATTAATACCTTCTGCCTACAAACCGGCCCTGTCATATAAACACGATAAAGTGGCAGGTATTCCCCTGATGGCCTATTCAATACCTATTGAAGAGATAAAAGCTGCCACTGATGAGGGTTATTTTTTTATGAAGATCAAGATTGGCCAGCCGGGTACACAGGAGGAGATGCTGGAAAAGGATAAAGAAAGACTTACGGCAATCCATAAGGCTATTGGAGATATTAAAACCTCTTATACAAAGAACGGGAAATTGCCCTATTATTTTGATGCGAACGGCAGATATGAGAAAAAGGAGACACTGATGAAGCTTCTTGATCATGCAAAAAGTATAGGAGCTTTTGATCAGATTGCCATAATTGAGGAACCCTTTCCGGAAGAGATTGAGATTGATGTCAGCGATATTCCGGTCAGGCTTGCATCAGATGAAAGTGCACATACAGTAGAAGATGCCATTGAACGTATTGAAATGGGGTATAAGGCAATAGCATTAAAAGCAATTGCCAAGACCCTCAGTATGACAATGAAGATCGCCCAGGCCGCCCATGAAAGGAACACACCCTGTTTCTGTGCTGATCTGACAGTCAATCCCGTCCTGGTGGAATGGAATAAGAATGTGGCTGCAAGGCTGGCATCATTTCCCGGGATTGGTAACCTCGGACTGGTTGAAAGCAATGGTCATCAGAATTATCTCAACTGGAATACAATGCTCGGTTATCATCCACGAAAGGATGCACCATGGGTGCATGTAAAGAAAGGTGTTTATGAGCTTGATAAGGAGTTCTATAAAACCGGGGGAGGCATATTTGATCCGATGCCGCATTATGAAGAGTTGTTTGAAAATAAATGAATAAAAATATGAATTATAAGGTGCGATCTTTTATTGGTCCATTAACACTTTTAATTTTATTTTTGACAGTATTTGCCTGTAAGCCTAAGGAACTCACTGTCACATATAATTTTAACCGTATCCCCGACCGTATATGGATAGGAGAAGATTTCTGGACTGTTCCTGTTGAAGACTGGCAGGTAAAAAGAGGCAGGATCGAATGCAACAGCAATATTCAGAATGCCAGTTTTTCAATTTTACCCTATGTTCTCGGTAAAAGGAAGGGCGATTTCAGAATATCTGTAAATATGGGTCTGCTTGCAGAAGGTACCAGTAAAGGTTCAACAGGAATAAGTCTGGGTGTAGAAGCCCGGGAAGAAAAAGATACCCGTGCAGCTGTATATTTTGGGAGTGGAATTAATATGGGAATTAATACAGAGGGATATGCATTTTTAGGGATGTCTACTAAACATTTACCTGAAAATTTTGATTTTAGCGAGTTTAATATTGAAGTAAAAGGAAAATACAGTAGTGGTATTTTGACATTGGAAATGGTATTGTCGGATAAGGAGGGAAACAGAGTTGTTGATTTATCAATGGAGCCGGATTCTGAGGTAACAGGCATTATTCAGTTAAAAAATAATATGCAAACCGGCAAGTCAGGGATTGACGGCCCAAAGTTCTGGTTTGACGATTTAGCCGTGGAAGGATCAAAATTTGAGAACCGGCCGGGAAACCGGTTCGGACCTGTATTCTGGACTATGTACACCCTTAGTAATAATATTTTGAAACTAAGTGCACAACTTCCACCTGTTGGAGATTCTGAAAATAAAATTGTTGAATTGCAACTTCTGGATAATGGTAAATGGACATCAGTAGCTTCAGGAGTTATTGAAGACGATGCCAGGAATGTAACTTTCAAAATGATAGGATGGGATTCCCAAAAGGAGACTAACTACCGGGTTTCCTATGAATATATAAACTCCAGCGGCGAAAATCAGGTTGCACATTACGACGGGATAATACAAAAAGAACCGTCAGACAGACCGCTGCGGTTTGGTGCACTTACCTGTCAGTTCCACTATGGATTTCCATATTCTCCTCTTGTTAAAAATCTTCGACTGAGCAGGCCGGATATCCTTTATTTTTCAGGCGACCAGATCTATGAACAAAACGGAGGATACCCCATTAAAAGGCAGCCTGAGGATATGGCTATCCTCAATTACCTTGGTAAATGGTACATGTTTGGATGGGCATTCGGAGATCTGATGCGTAATATTCCAACTATTTGCACTCCGGATGACCATGATGTATTTCATGGCAATCTGTGGGGCGAAGAAGGTATGGCTGCCCCGGAAGGTCCCACAAAGGGTTTTGTTCAAACTGTGAGATTTGTCGACGTGGTAAACCATACTAATTGTGCCCACCTGCCCGATCCGTATGATCCGACTCCGATTGACCAGGGAATGAGTGTCTGGTACACAAGCTTAAATTATGGCCGTGTCAGTTTTGCCATAATCAGTGACCGGATCTTTAAATCAAGTCCCACAAGGGTTGCTGCCTGGGAAACACGTCCCGATCATATTCTCAAGCCCCTTGAAGACCTCAAAACGATTGATAAACCTGAACTTCAAATGCTGGGCAAAAGGCAGGAGGGATTTTTAGAGGAATGGATTCGCGAATGGAAAGACGTTGACATGAAAGTATTGCTTTCCCAGACTCTCTTTGCCAATGTGGCAACACATCATGGAACATGGGATGGTTATGTGTATGGTGACCTGGATTCCGGAGGCTGGCCAAAAACACCCCGCGACCGGGCTCTCGGGATAATGAGGAAGGGTTTTGTCTTTCATATAGCCGGCGACCAGCATCTTCCTTCATTAACACAATATGGTATTGATAATTACCGTGATGCCGGCTGGTGCTTTATAAATCCTGCTATCACGGTTGGTTATTCCCGCTGGTTTCGACCCGATGAAATCGGAATTCCTGTAAGTAATCGCCCTGCACATGGGTTTCCCAATACCGGTGAGTATAAAGATGCTTTCGGAAATCTAAATTATGTTTATGCCATAGGAAATCCCGGGAATTATTCCAACGTAAGTAATCGTTATGAATTGGCGCAAATCAAATCTTCAGGATTTGGCATGGTAATATTTAATACGGCTGACAGGAATATTACCATTGAATCGTGGCGTTTTCTCGCAGATGTAACAAATCCTGACACTGACGATCAGCACCCCGGATGGCCGGTTACTATCAGCCAGTTTGACAATTATGGAAGAGAAGCCAGAGCATGGCTGCCCACACTTAAAATAAAAGGCGATCCTGATCCGGTTGTAGAAGTAATTAACCAGACCACAGGTGAAACGGAATATATGGTCAGAATAAGAGGCAATGAATTTATTCCTAAGATTTTCAGTGAAGATATCTTTACAATTCAAGTTGGTTATCCTGAAACCGGACTTATGAAGAACTTTGAAAATTTAAAACCTTTGAGCGTTATGGGGCAAAAAACTCTTGATATTGAGTTCTAAACCCGTCAGACTGAAACAGAAAATTAAGGTCACGGAAAAACAATCTTTTCAATTAATATTATCATAAGGGATGAATAAGTTGATTAATGTCCTTAAAAATTCAATACTGGGAATCGGCACTGTCCATCTCATTGCCAGTGTTACCGGTTGTTCCGGTGGTATAAGAAAAGATAATATCAATAATTCCAAACCCAATATTATTTTTATCCTGGCTGATGACCTGGGTTATGGAGATCTGGGTTGTTATGGACAAACCAGGATAGAAACACCTAATATTGACAAGCTTGCTTCAGCGGGAATGGTGTTCACCCAACATTACGCCGGTTCCCCTGTGAGTGCACCTTCTCGTTGCGTATTGCTTACCGGCATACACAGTGGAAAGGCGCAGATACGATCGAATGATCCATGGCCTGAAAGAGGTGATGTGCAGAACTATCTTGCAATGTTTGCCGATTCAACACTGGAAGGTAATCGTCCTCTTAAAGCTGGAACAGTTACTATCGGAACGATGCTTCAATCAGCGGGATATAAGACTGCCATTGTAGGGAAATGGGGACTGGGAGCCCCGGCAACTGATGGATTACCAAACAAGCAGGGATTTGATTTCTTTTATGGTTACGTCTGCCAGCGCC
The DNA here is from genome assembly GCA_003501665.1 of Bacteroidales bacterium. Classification (GTDB taxonomy): domain Bacteria; phylum Bacteroidota; class Bacteroidia; order Bacteroidales; family VadinHA17; genus LD21. Next base: position 18,410 of record DNOQ01000502.1, read on the forward strand.
AGGCTCATACATATTACCCGTTGCATCTGTGGAAGAACGAACACAGAGTATATCTGAACAATGATACTATAGTTCCTCATAATACGCCGCTGCCTCACGGGGCCGATCCTTATGATCTGAAAAATTACGCTCTTTATACCCTGAATGATTATTCTCCTGACCTTATGTTTAATGAGATCACAAAATTTGTCGAGGGGAATAAAAACAATCCATTTTTCTTATACTGGGCTACCACCATCCCGCATCTTCCTCTCCAGGCCCCGCAAAATTGGGTTGATCATTATGTAAATAAATTTGGAGATGAAGAACCATCGGAAGGTGGAGGATACTTCCCCTGCAGATATCCCCGTGCAACTTATGCGGCAATGATAAGTTATTTGGATGATCAGGTAGGTAAACTGGTTCAGCAACTTAAAGATTCAGGCCTTTACGAAAATACAATTATCATATTTACCAGTGATAACGGTCCTATAGGACCCTACGTACCCTGGTTTAACAGTGCAGGACCTTTTCGTCCGGCATCCGGCTATGTCAAAGGAAGTCTGCATGAAGGAGGTATCCGTGTACCGATGATTGCCGTATGGCCCGGAGTAATTAAAGCTGGTTCAGTTTCCGGACATATTTCAGTTTTTCAGGATGTAATGCCAACACTGGCAGAGATAGCAGGTGTCAGGATCCCTGATGATGCCTGTGGAATAAGCTTTTTGCCATGTATGAAAGGAAAGAAACAAAAGGAACACCCGTATTTGTATTGGGAATACCCAGGCTCAAACGGTCAGATAAACATCAGGACAGGAAATTTTAAGGCCCTGAGTACAGACGTTAAGAACAGTACCATACTTAAATGGCAACTCTTTGACCTGGAAAAAGACCCGCAGGAAGTGACCGATATTTCATCCTCCCATCCTCAAATAATTAATAGGGTAAATCAGATTGTTACCGTGGAGCATGCCCTGTCTCTCAACAAAAACTGGCAATTCAGGGTTCTTGGAGATTATTAAATATAAAAATCATATCTGAAAAACATGCCGCTTTATTCCCCATACACGGGAAGTTTGGAGATTGCCCGCAGGGTATGGGTTAGTACCAGAATGTGTACGTCCGATACTCTCAGATCCTTGCTTGCTGCCGTACCTCCTTTTCCGGGTTCACCGGAAGGATTTTCAAAGCTGATGGAACGGGATTTAAGCCCTGTGCTTAGATCATAAAGATCATAATTGGAACCATTCTGAGCCATAACAGTCAGGCTCAGCAAAGCAATTAGTAAACTAAAAACATTCTTTTTCATTTTGTTTTTATGGTTATACGTTTCTTTTCCAGATAATCTGCCAGTGCAAGATGAGAACAATCGTGTCCGATACCACTTTCTTTGATACCTCCGTGAGGCAGATAGATTGCAT
>DNOQ01000378.1 GCA_003501665.1 Bacteroidales bacterium
TTCCGGCAGGCCGAAAGTTCTTTTGAAAACCTTAAGAATAAAAAAATCTGTTTATTGGGTGTTGCATACCGGTTTAATTCTGAGGATACCCGTAATTCACCAACCCTGGTTCTTGCAAATTTCCTGAGAGAAAATGGCATATCCTATACCCTGAATGATCCCTTTGTTAAAAATGATGATCAGAACCTGTTGAGATTCAGTCAGGAATCACATTTCACAAGAGATATGGACGAAGCATTGTATAATGCTGAATATATATTTATGTGTACATCCCATAAGACTTATATCGATGGACTTGAACAGATTATATCTAAAAATAGTATTAAGGGAGTGATGGATGCATNNTTTGCAGGGCGGAATATCATTTATAACGGCATTGGAAGAGGAACAGGGAAGCCTGACAGTAAATTTATAAGTTTTGTTTATGAGAGTTTCCGTGCCATGGAAAAGGGTGTGGCTAACGAACTTCAGGGATTAATAGATTTCTATAACACCAATTATGCATTTGATGACTATAATAAAGTAGATTTCTCTGAAGTTCAGCGGCTGGCAAAAACATGTTCAACAGGATGTGAGATAGCAGATCCGGGCCGGATAGATCGAGTGCCGGAGTATAAGGGATTCTCAAGCAGACTGGTACGATGTGCATTTAGGAGATGATATGGTTAATCAAAAACAATCCTGGGGTATAATCGGAGGTGGTATATTGGGGATGACACTGGCTTTGAGGCTTGCAGAAAGAGGCTATAAGGTCACTATTCTCGAAGCATCCTCAAAGCCAGGAGGATTGACCGGTTCAATCAATATGAACGGAATCGTATGGGACCGGTTCTATCATGTTATTTTAATGTCTGATCTCAATACCCGTAAAATAATTAAGGAAATAGGACTGGAACATAACCTTAAATGGGTTGAAACAAAAACCGGATTCTTTTCGGACGGTAAGTTATATTCTATGTCCAATATTTTCGAATACCTTAAGTTTCCGCTTATAGGACTTGTGGGGAAATTCAGGCTGGGACTTACAATTATTGCAGCATCCATTATAAAGGATTGGCGGAGAATGGAGAAAATACCTGTCGAAAAGTGGCTAAAACGGTGGTCAGGAAAAAAGGTTTTTGAGAAAATATGGCTGCCTCTTCTCAGGGCAAAGCTGGGAGAACAGTATAAGGAGACTTCCGCATCATTCATCTGGTCGACCATTCAGCGTATGTATGCCGCAAGGAGAACAGGCTTGAAAAAAGAAATGTTCGGTTATGTTTCGGGCGGATATGACAGGATCATTTCAGCTTTTGTTGCAAAACTTACAGATTCAGGGATTACCGTAATAACAAATTATAAGGTAAGAAAAGTGTATTCTGATAATCCGGGCAGAATTACTATTGAGGATGGCTACTCGGAAAAAATTCATTTTGATGCAGTGATCTCTACACTTCCGTCAGATATTTCGGTAAATATTGCACCTGATCTGACTATAAAAGAGGTTGAAAAACATAAAGCAATAAAATATCTGGGAGTTATTTGCCCTTCCGTAATTCTTAAAAAGCCGGTTTCACAATACTATGTAACCAATATTACAGATACCTGGCCTCCTTTTACAGGTATTATCGAAATGACGGCACTTGTTGATCCCCGGGAATTAGGGAATATGCATCTTGTTTACCTGCCCAAATATGCAGAGCCTGATAATGAACTGTTCAACATGAATGAGACTGAACTGAAAGATTATTTTATTAATTCTCTTTTAAGAATGTATCCCTTTCTATCGGAACCTGATATAATTCACTGGTCTCTGTCAAAAGCCGGAAGAGTCTTTGCACTGCCCACACTGAACTACTCTGTTAATCTACCTTCTGTATCTACATCAATGTATGGATATTATATAATTAATTCAGCTCAGATAATAAACGGGACATTAAATGTAAATGAGACAATCCGGGTTGCAGAAACGAAACTGGAGGAGATCTTAAGGGAATAGATGCAGGACGCAGGGTTAAAAGCAAATTGTGGGAATTACATAATTCCTGATGTTATTTAAAGAAGAAGAAATCGTGATAGCACGACTATTCAGCTATAAAAGAAGAAGTTATAAACAGCAGGCATAAAAGTTTTTAACATATTAAATGGCTTGATGTTATGAGTTTTAGGGAGATCTTCAATCCTGCATCCTGCACCCTGTACCCTGCACCGTTAATATAGATATCCCCATTTTACCGGAAATTCTATATATTTGTTCAGCAATAGCATTTCTGCAGTCGATGTCGAAGATTATATGAATTTAAATATAAGTACCCGGTATACAAATATAATAAAACTGGTAAGAATAAATCAGGAATATTTTGATTTGGGAATAAATATTTGACCGGTCAGTTTTGACCGGTATTATTATATAGCAGAAGCCTTGTCAGACCTGGCATCAATTGGTTATTGCACCGGATATATGGGACTGACGGGGCGGAAGCATGGGTTGAAGGGAACTCGGAACATTAATTCATGTCGAAAAAGAAATCATTAGCGGCAATATCGCTGGATCTGGATAACCAGTGGTCCTATATGAAGATACATGGAGATGAGGGTTGGGATAAATATCCTTCGTATTTTGACATATTTATTCCCCATGTTCTTGATGTTCTGGATGAACTGGATTTAAAGATCACATTCTTTATAGTCGGGAAAGACTGTGAAAATGAAGAAAACCGTAAATATCTCAGAATGATAACCGAAAGAGGTCATGAGGTTGGGAATCATTCATATAACCATGAGTCATGGCTCCAGTCATATTCGATTGATGAAATAACGAAGGAGATTTCAATGGCAGAACAGGCTATTGAGGAAACAACCGGGCAGAAACCAATAGGCTTCAGGGGGCCCGGATTCAGCTGGAGCATGGATTTATTAAAAGTACTGGACAAAAGAGGGTACTTGTATGATGCATCAACTCTTCCTACATATCTTGGTCCGCTGGCCCGGAAATATTATTTTATGAAATCGGACCTTACCAGGGAAGAGAAAAAAGCAAGAAAAGAACTATATGGGAAATTCAGTGAAGGATTCAGAAAACTGAAACCATATTATCATGATCTGGGTAAAGGCAGTAAGATACTGGAAATCCCTGTTACAACAATGCCTCTGTTTAAACTGCCTTTTCATTTAAGCTACCTGTTATATATTAATAATATCTCCGGAGGATTGATGAAGCTGTATCTTAATATTGCCATATTATTATGCAAATTTACCCGTACTCCTGTCAGTTTTTTACTTCATCCCCTCGATCTTATAGGTGGCGATCAGATAAAACAACTTGCATTTTTCCCGGGAATGGATATAAACAGTGACCGGAAGATCAGTACTTTTAAACAGGTTATCGGCAAACTGAAAAGACATTTTCAGCTGGAAAAAATGAGTATATATCACAAATACCTGACTGAAAAACTTACTGAAGCATAATTATTTGTCTTTTTATGCCAGTCATTTATCAAGTCTATCAGATTGTTCATCATAATACTCTTGATCTGCGCCGGCAGATATTATAACTTGCGGAAAAAATAAATTTCAAAATCAGAATGCAAGTCATGAAAACGAAAATTTGTTGGACGTTACTCATAACCCTGGCGATCATTATCACCGGGTGTGAAAAGAACAAAGACAATAATGATGGCTCGGTGCAGATAATATTGAATGCCGGAAATGCCGGAGGGCCAGCCTCAACTCAACTCATTGCAGGGAACAGGGAGACTATTGGCGAGGTTAATATTTCTGTTTCAGGGAGTAATATCCTTGTTAATTATAAAGTAACAAAGGATGGATGGGCGCTTGCTGAAACTAACCTGGCAATTGAAAATAGTCCTGACGATTTTCCTCAGACTTCGACGGGAAATCCGATACCGCGAGATTTTGAATATAGGGTTGTGCACGATCCGTATGTTAAAGAGTATACATATTCTATTGCAAAAGGCGGTTTTACTACAGTCTATATGGCCGCGCATGCATATGCAATAACTCAGATCGGCGAAAACTGTTCAACGCTTGCTCAGCGGGAAGCATTGATACCATCTCAATCCGTAAATGTTGTCAATACAATTACGGGAGGATCCGGTCTGTATAAGATTGCTTTGTCAAACGCAGGTGAATTAAGCGGAGATCATTCAGGATGGTGTGCCGACAATAATCAGAAACAGGCTGATTTTAAAATCGCCGGGCTTGTTTCTTCCTATTCAAAGACTGCTGAGCTTGGTGCGATTGTTCCTGTTCCTGCCAATCTTCCTCACCTGAATTACATGCTGAATAAATATCATGACAAATATGGTCTCCCGGTTATTCAGGCTTCGGTCTGGAGGCTGATGAACGGAGCTTTCAATAATCCAAGTGGTGGTATAGACCTGACCTCAGATCAAAAGAAACAATATGAAACAGTTATTTCTGATGCTCTGGCTAAAGGAAGTAATTACACCCCTGGTCCGTCAGATTACCTTGTAATACTTGTTGATTCGGGTGACAAGATAAAGTATCAGAATGTTCTCTTCATGTTTAAAAAATGTCTGGCTGTTTATACCGATGAGATAACATGGGGATATGGTCAGGCTTTTGCCGGTAACAGCTGGGCCAGGTATTTTGGATATCGTGTTCAATAAAAATTTAATCATGCAGAAAGATATGTTCATCAATCAGGGTTTATCCGTCAGTCAAATATTTCTTGACAACAGGATTCTGATAACATATCTTTCGGGAAAACAAATTTGTTAAACCAATAGATTAAATTATGAGAACACTTAAAACAGGATTATTATTAATTGCCCTGGTTGCTGTCTTTACAAGTTGTGACAAGTCAGCCAATCAGAAATTCATGATGAATGCAAAATTCAATGCATTGATCAATCCTATTCCATTAAATGCTGGTGATTGTGGTGAACAATTTACCACAAAACTTATGGCCGGTCAGCATATAGAAGCCGGACAGGTCAACGTGTGGGTTCAGGACGGCACTCTGATGGTTAAATATATTGCCAATTCTGATTGGCTGATCTCTGAAACACATCTTGCTGTTGAAAATGATGCAGATCTGATACCTCACACAAATACAGGTAATCCCAAGATCGGTAACTTTAAATACAATAGGGATCATGATCCGATGGTATCAGAGGTGCTTTATGAGGTTCCTTTGGCAAATCTTGGTCCCACAGTATATATTGCCGCGCATGCAGTAGTGTGGCAGCTTCACTGTGATGGGATCCGTGAACTTGAAGCTATGCTTCCGGGGGATGATGTTCTGGTTGGAGTATCTTTTTCAAATCCTGCCTATCTTGCTGCTGATGTCAATCTTGTTGACAGTTATTATGACCTTACCATCTCGGGTGCCGGGGCTCTTGATGGCATCTATCCTTCATGGTGTGCCGATAACAACGGAAGGCCTGTGGACTATTCAAACGCGTACCTTATTTCTTCATATTCTGCATCCTGTGATCTGGGTTCGGTAGTGCCTAAACCTGAAAATCTCGATAACCTTAATTATCTGATGAACAAGTACTATCCGGGGACAGGTTTTAAAGTTCTTCAGGCTGCAATATGGACACTGATGAATGGATCATATAACTTCATAAGTGGGGGAATTACAAAGCCACCATTTACAACAGCAGAGAAAGATGAAGTCGACCATATTATTGCTGATGCTTTGGACAATGGCGAAGGTTTTGTTCCCGGCCCGTCAGATTATCTGGTAATTCTTGTGCACTCAGGCGACAGAAAAAA
>DNOQ01000209.1 GCA_003501665.1 Bacteroidales bacterium
TCCCTTTTCTGTCAAGAACATCAACCACTTTGTGGGCATTTACCAGTTCAAGAAATTTTGGTGCATCAGGTTTTCCGATCCTTGAAATTACTTCCTGTGCCTTTGGCAATTCATCAGGACTAATATCCGGTAATTGCAGCTTGACAATTTCTCGTTTTGCAGATATCCCGGTGATATCCAGAGGCTTTAATCTGGTATATGTTTTCAGCACCTCTCCTGAGAGAACTGTACCAATTCGTTGAGCCTCACCATGACCCTTCTGAGCTTCCTTAGTCTTAACATTTATATGATTGATATTCCCGGAGCAACCCTGAGCAAAAAGAGTAACCATATCTTTACCTTTTACTAGTCCCAGTATTGTCGATAAGGTGTATGGCATGTCAGCAGATATCTCTGTTCCGCCAACATTATCAAGATGAAGTGCAAAATTCACATAGGTTGCCACAGGTTTCCCATCAGTAGTTTCGGCATAAAGAACAAAAACTTCGGGATCAATGGGCCCGGCAGGCTTGATGATCATGGGATTCATTTTCCCGGGATTCCATCCTACATTTCCGTCAGTCATAAAAAACCTGCGATTAAAACTGATGGATTCTTCATACCCTTTGCCAATTGATATTTTTGTTTCAGCAAGAGCAGAATTTGCGAGTCTTGCACTTTCTGCTATCATTGCCGGAAGTTCTGAGAGATACTTTATATAGGTTGCATTCTGTAGATTCTTGTACCGGTCAATTCTCTTAGGCATAACCGGACCTGTATGCGAATGAGTAGCGCTGACCATTACGTGATCAGCGCTTATATCTGTATTCTTCTCAACCAGTGCTCTTACTGTTGAAACGATCTCTGCCGGCACAGATATCAGGTCGCATGAAATTACAGCAACTCTGGCACCGTCTTTTTCAAGGACCATCGCCTTTGCAAACAGGTCATCATGCACATCATCAGCTCCCCGGTCGTAATAATATCCCGCCATTGGCGTTCCCGTAGGTGGTGTAATTTTCACTGCAGCTGCACCTATTTTTAAATCACCTGCAAATGTGTTCAGCGATAAAAAGCATAATACAATATTGAATGAGAATCTCATATTGAAAATAGTCCTTTTCATAGTAAGCTGCAATTAGAGTTTGTGTTTAACATGATAATGATGCATTCAGAACAAATGTACATTTCGTATTCGTTTCTGCCTTTACTTAACCTCTCCTGCCCATAAGTAGTTTATCATCTCCAAGGTTTTCTCAACAAGTTCCTGTCCACCTTCAGGACCCATCAGTGTGCTTGCAGGGACAGCTCCGTAGGAGCCCCCGGCAACAGACCGGTATGGAGGCAAATACGAACCGCTTCCGGTCAGCTGTACTATAAAAGTCTGGACAGCAGGACTGCGACCTTTAATCCGCATACCATAATCCAGGTATAGTTCAAATGGATTTGTAGCGATTACTATATCGCCAATTCTCAGAACATGTACTTCAATGGGCATTTTAGATTGCAACCTTTCCATCTCATAACGTTCTTTCACGCTCTGACCTCTCTTCATCAATGTATGTATTCTGGATATTTCAGTATACCACCTTGATTTCTGCTTAATATCAGGATTATTTTGTATTTCAAGTAAGAGCTTATTATATTGTTCTCTGTAGGTCTCAGATTCTTTTATTGCATTATTAACATCTTCAATGCCAATCAATCTTCTTGAAAGTTCAACTCTTTCCACAATATGCTTAAATACAGGGTCCCAATCGATATTGTTTTTCATATAAGGAAAAACGGAAGTAACGGCATCGGCGATCCTTATCGCGATCTGTTTTCTGTGAGTTACTGTGCGGTCACCTGATTCGATATTATCCGGAAACATTAGTTTCTGCATGCGTATTTCTGCTTTTTCCCCTATCATTACATGTGGTGACTGATCACCTGCAGCACTGCATTGCGGCAAAATATAAATATTCTTACCAAGCCTCCGGCGAATCTCCATCCTTGTTTCGTGCCAGTAATCGGCGCTTATTGAAAATAATCCTTCCGTAACCTGTGAAGGGCAGGGAACATTTATAACTACACCTGTAAGCTTTGCCTTATTGTCCCATGTAAAAAGTAAATTCACTGAATGATCTTCATAACCTTCCATATGGCTGAAATCGGGAGTATTCGTTCCTTTATACATTGTGGATCTTCCGTCCATGTCCACAGTCAAACGGTTGTGTCCGACAACTGCATGCCCCAGCCCAAAGCTTATGCCACCGGGTTTCCTGTTCTTCCATGCCTCTTCCGCTGCACCAGCTATTCTTTCGGCGATATATTTCTGGCATTCGGCCGGGGACATCACATCGAGTTCCACTCCATATACACTTCTTGAATCAGGGGCTGAACTGACAAGAGGTGCAGTGTGGGTATGTGTTGCATTCAGCAAGATTTGTTCAGAGTTAAGCTCAGGCATACTACTTTTTAATAGTTTCCTCACATTATCGCGCAAATTATCAGGGGAACCATCCCGGGTACCGTCACTGATGCTTACAATATCACAGCTGATAAGGATAACTTTTTCTGATAAAGACCCGGTTCCGTATTCAAGTGCGAGAGCAGTAACTGTTATTGGATCGAGAATATTCTCCATTACCCGTGCATGAAACTGTCCGGCAACAAGCACCGGTCTTTCGGGAGAGATATCTGCGGCAGCCCAGCCTATTCTGAGATTACCTGATCTGACTTTAATGGACTGTTCTGTATTTTTATATTTAAAACCATATAAAACAGCAATCAATACAGTAGCAAAGAGAAGTGTGTAAGACTTCAAGCGATTACCAACGTTTTTAATGAATTTCATTGTGTTATTAAACTAAATCAATAAAAATACTTTAATGCAATGATAATAAAAAAAAGGTATGCACTTTCCAAAGCAGGATGCTCCTTTGTCAATCCACATTATAGAAATAGACTGAGAAAGGTCAGGCATAATCATGATGTACAGAAAAGATTCTTTGAAGAATGTAATCTTATTTCAGGCTTGTTAAAGTAACTTTCCTCATTCAAATGTTATTTTCTTGGCGTTTGTAACCTTTTGTTTAAGAAGAGCCAGATCAAGAACATCCATTATTGTACCGACATAATGGAATTTCAATCCCTTAATATATATTTCTTTTATATTCTCAACATCCTTTCTGTTTTCTTCCGAAAGAATTATCTCCTTAATATTTGCTCTTTTGGCTGCCAGGATCTTCTCTTTAATGCCTCCGACCGGCAGTACTTTGCCCCTGAGGGTTATCTCTCCGGTCATGGCAAGATATTTCTTTACCTTCCTCTGGGTAAATACCGATGCAATAGATGCGGCCATTGTTATTCCCGCAGAGGGGCCATCCTTTGGAATGGCACCTTCGGGCACATGTATATGTACATTCCATTTTTCAGAAAAATTGTCAGGAAGGTTAAGAAGCCCGGCATTTGCTTTCAGGTATTCGAGGGCAAGAATAGCCGATTCTTTCATAACCTCTCCGAGGTTTCCTGTAAGAGTAAGCTTTCCGGAACCTTTACTTATGCTTGTTTCAACGAAAAGGATCTCACCTCCCGCTGTTGTCCAGGCCAGACCTGTAACAACTCCTGCAAGATCATTTCCCGAATAGATATCTTTGTTGTATTTTGATGGCCCGAGTAAGTCCCCAAGAGCTTTTTCAGAAAGCAGAGACTCGTATTTAATTCCTGCGGCAATATTCTTTGCAGTAACCCTGACGATTTTTGCCAGCCGTTTATCGAGCTCCCTGACCCCTGATTCGCGGGTGTAATTTTCGATCAGCTTTTCCATCACATTACTTTCTATTTTGAGCTGATCAGGCTTAACTCCATGATTCTCGAGTTGTTTGGGTAGAAGATGATGTTTTGCAATCTCAAGCTTCTCTTCAACAAGATAACCCGTTATCTCAATAGTCTCCATCCTGTCGCGGAGTGCCGGGCTTATCGTTGAAAGCGTATTGGCTGTGGCAATGAACAGAACCCTTGAGAGATCATATTCCGTTTCAATGAAATTATCGAAAAAAGAGCTGTTCTGCTCAGGATCAAGAACTTCGAGAAGGGCAGATGACGGATCTCCTCTGAAATCCTGTCCGACTTTATCAATTTCGTCAAGGATGAAAACAGGATTCGATGACCCTGCCCTTTTTATGTTCTGTATTATTCTGCCAGGCATGGCTCCTATATAGGTTTTTCTGTGTCCTCTTATTTCAGCCTCATCATGAAGCCCGCCAAGTGACATCCTGACATATTTTCTTCCGAGAGCCCTGGATACAGATTTTCCCAGTGATGTCTTACCCACACCGGGAGGCCCGTAAAGACATAGTATGGGTGATTTAAGATCGCCTTTCAGTTTAAGCACAGCCAGGTGTTCAAGAATCCTTTCCTTAACATCATCGAGGCCAAAGTGATCATCGTCAAGAACCTGCCTTGCATACTGAAGATCAAGATTGTCCTGTGTACATTCACCCCAGGGAAGATCAAGAAGAGTCTGAATGTAATTTACCTGTACCGAATATTCAGCAGCAGCAGGATTCAGACGGCGAAGCTTATCGAGTTCCTTGTCAAAAATTTTCCTGACATCAGAATTCCATTTTTTTGTCTCTGCTTTTTTATTGTATTCCTCAATCTCTTTTTCTGCCGGATTCCCACCCAGCTCATTCTGAATGGTCTTCATCTGCTGATGAAGAAGAAACTCTCTCTGCTGCTGGTCAAGATCACTTTTTAATTTCGACTGCAATTCATTCTTCAGCTCCAGTATCTGGATCTCCTGTACCAGAAATTCGAGGAGCATAAACCCCCTGTCGCGTATATTATTGATCTCTAATAATTTCTGTTTGTCCTGTACCTTAATGTCAGTATTTGAACAGATAAAATTAATAAGATACGTATTGTTCTCAATATTCTTAATTGCAAAGGTTGCTTCAGGACTTATATTCGGATTGATCTTAATGATCTTGAGCGAAAGATCTTTCAGCGATCCGACTATAGCATCGAAGTCTTTGCTTTGTTTTTCAGGCTTCTTCTCAGGTATTGATCTGACTCTTGCAACAAAATACGGGTTATCGGATACAAGTTCACTCAGGATCATTCTTTTCCTGCCCTGAATTATAGCTGTGGTTGAGCCGTCAGGCATTTCAAGAAGCTTTACTATCTGTCCGATTGTACCGACCTGGTGGAGGTCTTCAAATCCCGGATTTTCCATATCCGGATCCTTCTGGGCAACCGTACCCACGATCTTATCAGTACGATATACATCTTTAATAAGCTGGATAGATCGCGGCCTGCCTATTGAGATGGGCAGAACAACTCCGGGAAAAAGCACAGTGTTTCTCAGTGACAATACCGGTATAATGTCGGGCACTTCAACATCCTCAAGATCCCTGTCATCGCCATCGGATATAATAGGAATAATATCTCCCTCACCATCAAGCATATCCGGGAGGAACAGGTCATTTACCGTATGTCTGAATTTTTTGTCCATTTAATCTTTCTGTCAAATCCTGCTTACGGAAGTGTCAAATTTACTGATTATTTTGTCAAAAAAGCCGTTTCAGTAGTACGCAATCATTATGCCAAATGTTTCAGCCCGGGAGTGCTTTTTATTTCCGGAAGTTGCTTAAATATCAATTTACAGCATAATAAATCTTAAAAGTAACGGCTGAAAAAGTAATATATTTCAAATGTACGACCTCACCTTTTTTTGCTCCCTGGCAGAGGCAGACAAAAAAAAGGGGCCTCGTACAAAGCCCCCTGCAAATTTCAAGGATTTAAGTTTATTTTTCTTTCTTCTTAGCTACATGATCCTTATATCGGCTCATGAATTTATCAACCCTTCCTGCCGTATCAACCAGTTTCATTTTCCCTGTATAGAATGGATGAGAGGTGTTTGATATCTCAAGCTTGATCAGGGGATACTCATTCCCGTCTTCCCATTTAATATTTTCCTTCGAAGGAGCAGTTGATTTGCTCAGAAAAGCATAACCGTTTGACATATCCTGAAATACAACTAATCTGTAATTCACCGGATGTATTCCCTGTTTCATTTTTATTCAGTTTATTCTTTTTAAAATAATTTCACCTGTTTTGGGACGGCAAAATTAATCAGTTATTTTCAATTTACAAAAGAATTCGTTAATTAACTCGGATTAACCATAATCCTTATCGGTTCCGGGCTTTGCCAGCCGAAGCCCGGGCGAAGGTTGGTTCCGGGCTTTAAAATTGTATCAATTGCAACGTCATTGCAAACGAAGTGAAGCAATCCGTTACCTTAATTCCCTCTGTCAACTTTTTTCTTCCTTTATCTCTGTTTTATAGCTATCTCATCCTTATATCTTACAAATTCAATCTTATCATTTATAAGATATCTGTAAGTAACGTGTGTTTTAGTCCTTTGAGTACCCAGTGC
>DNOQ01000571.1 GCA_003501665.1 Bacteroidales bacterium
GTTTCCTGCAGGCATTAACCAGCGGGGCATACTGTTTGTAAAGGCTGCCTGCCTGTCCGTTCCTGTATGTTTTGTTATTATAACTGTCGAGCACCTGGACTTCATAAAGCCCCTGAAGATATACGCCGCTGTTGCCTCTGCCCTGACCTTCACCTGACACCTCTGCCGGAGCTCTCCATTCAATATGGAGCTGAAAATCGTTAAACTTACGCTTTGTCCGGATAGCTCCTGAACCCTTCACACATACCAGGGCACCATCCTGAAGTATCCATTTTGTCGGGTTTCCCCTGTTGTCCTCCCATTCGAGTTCAATGATACCTGACGACCCGTCAAAGAGTATGACGGCATCTGATGGTGCCATACCAACTTGTTCCCCCGGCTCTATGACCGTTACTTCAGGTTCCATAATTTCTGTCATCTGCGGAGTCATCCTGGCAGGATATTCCTGCTTTTGTCCGGATGCACCCGGAGTACCAGGCCTTTGTTGGGGCTGCTGGGCATAGCATAATGCACCAGATAAAAATAAAATGCTTACAATAGTTAGTTTTTTCATATGATTCTGATTAGTAAGTAATTAATATCGTCTGTTATATTATTGTAACGCGGAAAATAAAATCCGATGCAATATAATTATTTACGTGATTTAAACATAATGAATATTATCATCAGCCTTTAATTATGAAGGGTGTCGGGATCTGATTTTATGTATCTGATCATGGACACCCTTTAATTCAATATACTTTGTACAGTATAACCTGATAATGAGTCTTGATCCGGCTTAATACCCGGGATTCTGAGTCAGATTCGGATTGGCATCAATAGCTGTTTGTGGAATAGGAAACAATAAGCGGAATGAAGGAAGTGCATTTGGTCTCCAGCCGGGTATCGGGTTCAGGAATGTACCAAACCGTATCATATCCTGTCTTCCCCATCCTTCCCAGGCTAACTCCCACCTGCGTTCATTGTAAATATCATCCAGCGTTACACTTGTCCTGAGTTTTGCAGGATCGGTGAATACCCTGGATCTGAGCGCATTAACAAGGGAGGTGGCTTCAGCGTTATTGGTCCCCAGCCTTACCAGGGCTTCGGCTTTCATCAGATAAACATCAGCAAGCCTCAGGATAGCATAATCATTCTCCATTGCTCTGGCACCTTTTTTATATTCCCACTTATTGCATCTTGCCCCGTCTTCCTGTTCAGTCTGTCCCCATCCATCTGCATCGATGGCATATTTCATCGTGATATCAATAGTGTGAATAAGAGGCCGGCCGTGAGCGGTAATAATGACTTCTCCGGTGGCTGGATTTATCATCGGTCCGATGATAAAGCTTCCGAGATACCGTTTATCATCCGTATCAAATGATCTGACAAAATCCGGCATGGCTGCAATACCGTTGTTTGCGCTTCCCGGCAGGCCCAGAGCGATCGGGTCGAGATAATGGAGCGTATATCCACGCACTCCGAATGTGGCTGACAAACTGTTTACAGCCACTAAAATCGCTTCTTTGGAATTTTCATTAGCGTCGTTAAACTGATCTTTCCAGACAGGTTCGAGCGAATAGTTAAGGCCCAATACTACATTGCAGGCGTCAATGCATTCCTGCCACTTGGGACCGCCCGTAGGTTTCCATACCATGGCATTCAGATACATTTTGGCAAGCATTGTGTAAACGGCACCCTTGGTGAACTTCCCGTAACTTGCAGCACTTACATCGGATCTTATTACATCCTTTATGGCATTAAGTTCCGACATAATGAAATCATAAACCTCAGTACGTTTTTTTGTAGACGGTTTTGACAGATCTGTAAAATCCGTCACGATTGGAACATTACCGTAACAGTCAACCAGCTGGATATACCTCCATGCCCTTGCAGCCCTGATCTGGCTTAAATATGGAACTTTATCGGTAATAGCAGGACTGGTCTCAATCAGATTTATGATCTTGTTACATTCTGTAATACGACTATAACTGGTATTGTAAACACCGGTTATCTGGTTACCTGTCTGGGGTCTCCAAAGCCCCATCGTCATTTCTTTAAATACACCTCCGTCCCACCAGTCTCCGCCTCTTCTGGTCGGCGTTACTGCCTGATCAGAAACATTATTTATTCCATGGATCGCATTAAAATCCCTCAGGCGGGTATAAATCGGAGCTATCAGAGAATTTATCTCAGCTTCGGTTGACCCGTAAGCATCCATTGGTAACTGGGAATAGACCTCTTCATCCAGATTTGTACATCCGACAGTCAGCAGACCCATAAGTGCGACTAATGCCACGTATATTATTAACTTTTTCATAATCATTCAATTTTAAAGTTAAAAAGTTACATTTATACCTAAGATATAGGTCTTTGTTTTCGGATAATACTCCCTTCCCTCAACTCCTGGATCAAGTCCGGACATTGGCACTTCCGGATCAACTCCCTTGTATTTTGTTATAGTCAGGAAATTATGGGTTGTACCATAAACTCTGATCCTGCTTATTCCAAGCATCGCTTTTGGCAAAAATGAATAACCAAGGGTCATGTTATCCAGTCTGAGGAAAGAACCATCTTCAATATAGAAGCTGTTGTAAAACGGACTTTGCTTCAATCCAAGATCCAGAGCGGTATGAAGTACATTTGCACCGGGCAGCCATTGTAAGTTTGCATATGACATCTTTGAGAAATTCAGGACATCATTGCCGTATACACCCCGGAAGAATACTGACAAATCAAAATTCTTATAAGTGACTGTGTTATTTATACCATAAGTCAGTTTGGGTTGTGCTCTCCCGATGTAAGTGTAATCGGCAATGGTGAAGCCTGCCTTCCCGTCTATCATGTCATTTATGATATACTGTCCGTTATCACCGATTCCCAGACATTCCGGTCCGAAGAACTGGCCAACTTCATATCCTTCCTGAATTATATGGGTGGTATTTGCCGAACCGCCTCTCACCCATGCGTTTCCGGTTTTAATATATGAAGTTACGAACTCTTCATCGGATAGTTTAAGGATCTTATTTGCATTATGAGCAGCGTTTACCGATATTGTCCATCTCAAATTGTCTTTTCTTATAACATCACCGGTTAGCATGACTTCAATTCCCTTGTTTTCCATTGATCCCACATTTGCCACCATGCTGGAATACAAATAAGGTGGCACCGGAACTGAATAGTTATATAACAGATCGTTTGTTACTTTGTTGTAATATTCAATTGTTCCGTTTATTCTTGCATTAAGAACACTGAAATCAACTCCCACGTTGAACATTGATGTTGACTCCCATCTCAGGTTCGGATTCGGATTCTGGCTTACTGCATAAGCTGTGTGCCATGCTCCGTTATCATAATATAAACCTGATGAACCATACAGAGACAATGACTGGTAAGGATTCAGACCGCTCTGATTACCTGAGACACCATACCCCACACGTAACTTCAATTCGTCAAATATATTGGTTATACCCTGCATAAACGGTTCGTCTATAAGTCTCCAGGCAGCAGATATTGACGGAAAAGTACCCCATTTATAGTTGGGACCGAATTTTGATGAACCATCGCGACGCAGTGTGGCAGAAATAATGTAACGATTGAACAATGAATAATTTATCCTGCCAAAAAAGGAGATAAGTTTATTCATATTTGCAGTTGAGGTCACATCGCCGCTGGTAAGTTGTTCCCCGGCAGCAAGATTGTTGAAACCAAAAAGGTTAGTCACAAAATACCTGTTTCGTGCAAAAGCCTCTTGATAATAATTATCCTCATAGGAATAACCACCCAGCAGATTAACATCATGGTTACCAAACTTTCTGGCATAATTTAATGTTATCTCAAGAAGATTTTTATCACTGGTTGAAAAAGTACGTGATGCAACTCCATTTTCTGCTCTTCCCTGACGGGTTCGTGAGTCAGTATAGTTGCCCGCATCATAAGAATTGCGTTCCTTGTAAAAATTTATTCCCGCGGTAAAACCAGTGAAGATCAGCATATTTGCTTTACCATTTACGAAAATAAGGCTTGTTTTCCGGGGAAATTGGTTGAGTGTCATTTGTTTGACCGGATTTCCCTGGTCATATTCATTAGAATCCCACCATGTTCCGTCAGGGTATTTTACCGGAATTGTAGGTACCACATTATAAGCCAGAACGAAATTATATGTTGCGGTAGCCTGATAATCTCTCTGGTTAAGGCCTCCCGACAGGTTCAGATCAAGCCGGTTATCAAGGGCCTTCTGGCTTACAAGAAATCTTGTATTCAGACGTTTCTGGTAGTTATCCATCATAACACCTTCCTGGTCCAGGTAGGATACAGAAACCCTGTAACTATTGTTTTTGCCTGCTCCTGAAACTGACAGATCATGGTTCTGGCTTAATCCTGTTCTTGAAATCTCGTCAAACCAGCTGGTATTGGCTCCCTTATCGAAAACTTTTATATCAACATTGTTGTCACGGGCCCATTGCCTGTATTCATCAGCAGTCAACACGTCAGGCTTATTGCTTAAATTGTCAATAGCACCATATACGTTATAATCAACAGTCGTTCTGTCCTGTTTTCCTTTTTTGGTAGTGATCAGGATCACTCCGCTTGCTGAACGCGAACCATAGATTGCTGCAGCCGAAGCATCCTTCAATATGCTGATAGACTCTATATCCTGCGGAGCTACTGCATTAAGGCTTAATCCGGGAACTCCGTCTATTACAACAAAGGGTTCACTGCTTCCTGTCAATGAAGAAGTACCCCTCAGCCTAATGGATTGTTGCGCAGTAACATCACCCGTTGAGGTTGTGATGGTTAATCCTGCAACTTTTCCCTGGATAAAATCAGCGGCTGTCCTTGAAATACCGGCATTAAAGTCTTTTTCCGCCACACTTGCAACAGAGCCGGATATTGCCCTCTTCTGCTGGGTTCCATAACCAACAACCACAATCTCATCCAGCCCGACTGCACTTTCCACGAGTGTCACATTAATGGCTGTCTGAGAACCGACAGTCACGTCCTGGGAAGCATATCCGATAAACGAAAATACCAGAACGGAATTTGCGGAAGCAACATTGAGACTGAATCTCCCGTCAACATCTGAAACAGTTCCGTTCGTTGTTCCTCTCTCGACAACGTTCACGCCGGGCAATGCCTGGCCATTATTATCAGTGATCCTCCCGGTTACGGTCCTCTGCTGAGTATCTGTACCAGCTTTGCCGGTTGACAGATCAACAAGCTGATTCAAAGAAACGGCCGGAGTGGTCACAGGTGTAATTAATTCCCTGTTTTCATTTGTGCTTACGGCTCTTATTTTGTCATCCGGCGGGATGGATGACGCAGAAATCTGATAAGATCCGCACAATAACAGTACAACTGAAAGCTTAATTACCATTTTCATCTTTTTCAATTCAAACAGTAATGAAACAGATTGTGCAATTTTGTTTGTCATAAAATAAAGATTAGGTTTAAATTAATTTCTTATGCCGGCAATTCTCCCGGTAAAGATAAATTCATACGTAAATAAAAGGAGATCAGTGATTCTTCATAGGCAGACAGGTTAATCAGGTTTGTGGGAATTCATTTATCAAATCTGACACAATATATTAAAATTATATTAAATAAAAATTAAATTCCAATAAAATTTGGCAGATTTAATTACACCAACTGACAATTATATTGATTTTCAAATGGGAATATAAAATCAAAAAGTCCGGATGCCGGAGAAAAAATTTTCACTGACTGTTATTGATTAAAAAGACTATTTTTAACCACGAATTATGTTTCTTATCATGACATAAATCAGAATAAGCAATTCGTTGCACAATTTGATTATCCTGCACATTTAGAATTCTGAGATGAAGAGACCGGCTGTTGTAATGATGATATTTTTCCTGATCTATTCCTGCAAACCACTTGAAGAAGCAGAAGAGGAACCTGAGTTGTTTACAATGCTGTCACCTTCTGAAACTAACGTTGATTTTGCCAACCAGCTGAATGAAAACGAACAATTCAATATGGTAAAATATCTGTATTTTAATAATGGCGCAGGTGTTGCTGCCGGTGACATCAACAATGACGGCCTGGTGGATTTATATTTCACATCAAACCAGAATCCAAATAAACTCTTTCTGAACAAGGGGAATTTCAAATTTGAGGATATAACCGAAAAAGCCGGAGTGGCAGGAAAGGGTGACTGGAAAACAGGTGTGACCATGGCCGATGTCAACGGAGATGGTTTTCTTGACATTTATGTATGCCAGGTTGGAAATTACAAGGGTATGCGTGGAAAGAATCAGTTATTCATTAACAGGGGCGATCTTACATTTAAAGATGAATCACATGAGTATGGACTTGATTTTGAGGGATATTCCGTACAGGCTGCATTTTTTGACTATGATATGGACGGCGATCTTGACATGTATCTTCTTAATCACTCTGTACATACTTCGCGCAGCTATGGCGACGTCTCTCTCAGATTTCATCATGATTCCCTTGCAGGGGACAGGTTATACAGGAATGATGAACTGAAAGGTAAACAGTTTTTCCGTGATGTAACCGGTCAGGCCGGCATTTACAACAGCCAGATCGGATATGGTCTGGGTGTGAATATTTTAGACATAAATAACGACGGCTATCCTGATATTTATATATCGAATGATTTCCACGAAAACGATTATCTGTATATAAATAATGGCAATGGTACATTTACAAACAGGATGGAGGAATTTATCAGACATACTACCAAATCCTCCATGGGCAATGATGCGGGAGATTTCAATAATGACGGGCTGATCGATCTGGTGGTTCTGGATATGATACCAGAAGAGGAAATCATCAGGAAACAGGCGGCTGGAGACGACGATTACGAACTTTTTTCATTAAAGGTGAAATACGGTTTCGGACATCAATATGTTCGTAATATGCTTCAGCTTAACCTTGGAGGCGGAATGTTCAGTGAGATCGGATTACTGGCCGGAATATATTCCACAGACTGGAGCTGGTCGCCTTTACTCTGTGATGTGGACAATGACGGATGGAAAGATTTACATATTACAAATGGCATTTACCGCAGAGCCAATGAACTGAATTATATCAGATTCATGGAAAGAAACAATTTTTTTAAAGGTGTAAGCGAATTCGATGTGCCTGACAGTATAATTTATAAAAAGATGTCTCTCTATCCTTACTATAATTATATATACAGGAATAATCACGACCTTACTTTTACAAATATGTCAGCGGCCTGGGGATTTAATACACGTTCTTACTCAAACGGCGCTTCATATGCCGACCTTGACAATGATGGCGACCTGGATCTCATTGTCAACAACATTAATGACCATGCATTTATTTACAGGAACAATTCGGAAACCCTTCTTAAGAACCATTTCCTCTCTGTGGCCTTAAAAGGCAAAAACATGAATAAAAGAGGGATCGGAACGCGTGTTACAATATATTCAGGAGGTCAGATACAGATTGCCGAACAATTCCCTACACGGGGATTTTCATCCGTGGTCAGCGATATCCTCCATTTCGGATTGGGACAGAACGATATTATTGATTCCCTTATTGTACGCTGGCCCGACCTGTCAGAACAAATCATAAAGAATATACCTGCCGACAAAGTCATCACTCTTGAAATAGAAAATGCAGAAAAGCCACGCCGGAAAAATTATCATAATGGTCAAGATACCAGACTGTTTTTACAAACCAGTGTCCCCGGCCTGGAATACAGACACATGGAAAACATAATAGTAGATTTCCATCGCGAGCAACTGATACCACACAGTCTCTTTAACGAAGGACCTGCTCTGGAAGTGGGTGATCTGAACGGTGATGGACTGGAGGACCTCTTTGTGGGAGGTGCAAAAGGACAGGAATCAGGGATCTTCATACAGCAAGCCGATGGCAGCTTTAAACTCCTGGATCTGCCGGTATTAAAAAAAGACATAAATACAGAAGATGTAGATGCGGCAATTTTTGACGCAGACGGCGATGGTGATAATGATATATATATCGTAAGGGGAGGAAATGATGTATCAATCGGAACTCCTCTGCTCGATGATAAGCTGCTGATAAATAACGGAAATGAATTCTTCAGGGAATGTGAAAAGGGATCGTTGCCTTATACAGCCAACAACGGATCATGTGTCAGACCATGCGATTTCGACAACGATGGCGATATGGACCTGTTTGTCGGCTCAAGATCAATACCTGGTGCTTACGGACTGTCGCCCAATCAGTTATTACTTGAGAATACAGGAAATGGCCGGTTTATGGATGTCACTGACAGTAAAATGAAAGGTCTGAAAAAGATCGGGATGATAACTGATGCATGCTGGATGGATTATGACCTGGATGGTGATTATGACCTGATTGTGGCAGGTGAATGGACAAAGATCTATGTTTTAAGGAATGATAAAGGTGTATTTAAAGATGTAAGCCGCAGTGCCGGACTGGAAGAAACATCAGGCTGGTGGAACTGTATAAGTTCTGCCGACATCGACAGAGACGGTGATCCTGATATAATCGCGGGAAATCTCGGACTCAATTCGAGGCTTAAGGCTTCGATAAAGGAACCCGTCGAAATGTACATAAATGATTTTGACAATAATGGAATACTCGATCATATAATCTGTTCATACAGGAATGGAATGAGTTATCCTTATGCATACCTGGATGAGATGATACAGCAGATGCCGTATCTTGAAAAAAAATACCCCGAATATTCTGATTTTGCCGGAAAGAGTGCCAGGGAGATCTTTGGCAGGAAAATATTAAACCGGTCCATTTATAAAAGTGCCGCTATTTTTGAAAGTTGTATTTTTCTGAATAACGGAAACGGCACTTTTAATATAGTAAAACTTCCCATTGAAGCTCAATTTTCACCTGTTCGTGATATTCTGATACAGGATTACAATCAGGATGGCAAAACGGATATTGTGCTTGTTGGTAACGATTATACCGTAAGACCATCCATGGGCCGTTATGATGCCAGTTACGGATGGTGTCTCCTGGCGGATCAGGATAAAGGATATAAACCATTAATGCCTGTACAAAGCGGATTAATTGTAAACGGTGATGCAAGGAAAATACTCCCCATAAATATCAGTGGAAAAAACTACCTGGTTGCTGCAATTAATGATGAGAATATTCAAATATTTCAGGTATTGAGTGAGATTATTATGAATCAGTGAAGAAATGACCAGGAGTGACTTTTATTTTTCTCATTTATCCTGAAACCAAAAAACCAGCCCAACAAAAAAAAGAAAAAATGGCAGAAAAATATTATTCACTCGAAGGGACCAGAAAGTCAAAACCGATGAAAACAGTTCAAATGGTTTTTGGAGTAATTTGTGAAGTTGCAACCGTTTATTATCTAATCTCCGCCATAAAGTCTGAAGGATTCAATTTAACTCTCCTGGCAGCAGTCACTTTTCTTTTTCTGTTCGGCATATACCAGATACTATCGGGTATGGGAAAAACAGAGAAGTACTTCAAAATCAATAATGGAATGATCTCTTTCAGGCAGCACTCGGTACTTCCTGCAGTCAGTTTATTAGCCAGCAACATTGAAAGGATCGAAATATACCCTTTAAGCATTAAATTTTTCATAAAGGGCAGGAATAAGTTCATCTTCAGATTTGGAATCAGCTACCCCGAAATAATCGACCCGGTTAAGCAGGAGGTTATTGGATTCGCCGGATCCAAAAATATCGAGATTGAAATTATGGACGAGGA
>DNOQ01000241.1 GCA_003501665.1 Bacteroidales bacterium
TGATAGTTATATCTGTTACAACCAGTTTATCGATAGAAAGCACAGCATTCACAATCTTTTCGGCCACCTCATGCGGATCCATGAAGCCTGTCAGGTCGCGGGTTACACCGGCTGCTTTGTAAAAACGGGTTTTCATTCCACCCGGGTAAACTGCGATGATATTCCGCTTCTTTCCTTTTAATTCTGTTCTGAGAGCCTCAGTATAGCCTCGTGCACCCCATTTTGCAGCACAATAAATTGTCTCCTGGTCACGCCCGAGCAAAGCAGATGTCGACATAATATTAACTATTGTCAGTTCTTCTTTTTCAGGAGTAATTCTGAGGATCTCAGAAGTCAGCAGGATAAGTCCTTTCAGACTGGCCTCGAAAATGTCATCAATAACATCAGATGTTGCTGTTAATGCACTAGCAAAATGACCTTTCCCCGCGTTGTTGAAAAGATACCCGGCGACAATTTGATGTTCCTCAAGGAATTTTCCCATGTTTCTCACATCAGTTTCATTGCCGACATTGCAGACCATAGTGCTTATCCTTGCATTTTTTGACAAACGATTTATCTTTTTTGCAGCTTTAACAAGTTTATCATTATGCCGGCCAAGGATCAGAACGTCTTTTCCTGCTTTTACAAGAAGTTCGGCAATTGCCAGTCCGAGACCGGCTGATCCCCCGCTTACAATACAAATCTTTCGCATATCCGTTAAATCAAGAATTAAATAAATTTATGGTATCCTGTATAATTTATTAAATTTGTGGATCTTAGTGCCTTTGTGCCTTAGTGGCTGAAAAAATGCCACCAAAACACTAAGACACTAAGCTATACGAAGTTTTCTTACTGCTGATCCTAAGCATCAATCACTCCGGAACCTATTACCTCATCACCGTCATACCATGCCGCAAACTGGCCGGGAGCTATACCTCTTTGTAATTTATTGAAAATTATGTAAATACCATCATGCCTGCGGAAGAGTTTTGCTTTCTGTAACGGCTGCCGATATCTTATCCTCACCATGTATTCCCGGTTCTCATCATAATCCATGGCAAGGTCGGTTCTTATCCAGTGTATCTCATCATCTCTTATAAACAGTCCTTTCCGGTAGAGTCCGGGATGTGATTGCCCTTCCCCCACATACAGTAAATTTTTCTTAACATCAATACCTATAACAAACAGCGGCTCTTTGTACCCTCCGATATTAATTCCTTTTCTTTGACCGATGGTAAAAAAATGTGCACCGTTGTGGTTACCTATCGTTTTTCCAGGCAATTCTCCAAGCGGGTGAGGAACCGTCATCTTATTCAGATCATTATCCGAAACATTTTCATCGGGATATCTTTTGTGAGATGAACTGAAATCACTATCCCTTTCGATTTCAATTACCTGGCCACTCCTGGACTGCAGCTTCTGCTGGAGGAAGACCGGCAAATGGACCTTGCCGATAAAACAAATACCCTGTGAATCTTTTCGTCTGGCTGTAGGGAGACCCAGTTTCTCGGCTATTCTTCTCACTTCAGGCTTGGTAAGCTCCCCTATCGGGAATAAAGCTTCAGAAAGCTGTTTCTGGTTAATCTGGCAGAGAAAGTAACTCTGGTCTTTGTTCTCATCCTTTCCGGCCAGCAACCTGTATATAATTTTTCCATCTGATATGATCTTATCCTTCCTGCAATAGTGTCCGGTCGCAATGAAATGACCCCCGTGTTTGCGTGCTTCCTCAGCAAATGAATCAAACTTTATTTCCCTGTTGCACAGCACATCCGGATTGGGCGTTCTTCCTTTTTCATATTCAGCAAACATATAATCAACGACCCTTCTGCGGTAAGGTTCACTAAGATCGACCATTTGAAAAGGGATTCCAATCTTTTTTGCCACCAAAGCCGCGAACATTACGTCGTCTTCCCAGTGACAATCGCTTTGCAGCAATCCTGTTGTATCGTGCCAGTTTTTCATGAACAGCCCGATAACTTCATATCCCTGTTCTTTAAGGATCCATGCAGCAACACTCGAATCTACTCCTCCTGATAATCCTATGACTACTCTTTTCTTCACACAGTGAAGATAATAATAACCATCGACTTTAAAACAGCCCTAACACACGACCGCACGACCGCACGACTGCACGACTGCACGACTTAATACACCATACATAAAAGTATCCCATAGCCTGCAAGGTCGTGATAAAATCAGTACCTTTATTCCATGAATTCCGGCACACTTACCATATACAGCGCGTCGGCAGGTTCTGGCAAAACATTCCAGCTGGCGAAAATCTATCTTACACATCTTTTCAAAGGAAAGTATAATTATCGCAAAATACTCGCTGTAACATTCACAAACAAGGCTACTGCAGAAATGAAAAGCAGAATACTGCATCAGCTTTATTCACTGGCAAATGGCGAAAAATCGGAATACCTCGAAGATCTCATAAGAGACACGGGTAAGAGCGAAGAGATGATCAGAAGTGAGGCAGGCGAAATACTATTCTCCATCCTCCATGATTTCTCACGGTTCTCAATTTCTACCATCGATGCTTTTTTCCAGAAGGTAATACGTTCATTTGCCAGGGAAACAGGCCTTCAATCGGGATTCAATGTTGAGCTGGATCACACCATGATACTTTCCGACGCGATTGATAAGATGATCGCCTCATCTGCAGGAGACAGGGAGGTAAAAGAATGGCTTACGGATTATGTTATGAGGAATCTGGAGGAGGAAAAGTCATGGAACCTTAAATCAGAGATCACAAAGCTGGCTGAAGAATTATTCAAAGAAAAATATAAAATACTTTCTGAGAGTGAAAGGGAGAAGCTTGAAGACAAATTATTTCTCAGAAATTATATTAAAAACATAAGGGATTTGATTTCCTCCACAGAAAAGAGAACGGAAGAATTCGGGAAAGAACTGGAATCTGTTTATGCCGGTTTTGGACTGACAGATGAAATGTTTTATCAGAAAAGTAAAGGAATTCCGGGATTCATCCGTTTGCTTGCCGCAGGAAAAATAATAAAGCCGAATAATAATGTAAGGCTTATTCTGGGGGATAATCCTCGATGGTCAACAAAAGATCCCCCGCCAAAACTGGTGAATGCGATAAAGGGGGGACTGGAAAAGATACTCCGGGAAGCAATTAATTTCTGCGATGATAATTTCAGAGTTTATAATACAGCCAAAGCATTAGCCGCCAGTATATATGCACTTGGGATACTTTCAGATGTGCTCGGTAAGGTGAGGCAGGTAGCATCCGACGGGAACAGCTTTCTTATTTCAGATGCGGGAGAATTGCTGAGCCTTATTACAGGTCAGGATCAGACACCGTTCATTTATGAAAAGATCGGTAATGTTTACGGTAATTATATGATCGATGAGTTCCAGGATACCTCTTTTCTTCAGTGGAAGAATTTCCAGCCGCTCATCCTTGAGAGCTTGGGCAGGGGATTCAATAACCTGATTGTGGGCGATATAAAACAATCGATCTACAGGTGGCGTAACAGTGACTGGCAGATACTTGAGGACCTTCAGAATAACCAGACCGGTAAAGGCAGGATTTACACTGTTCCGCTGGATAAGAACTGGAGAAGCCGCCCGGATATAATCAGATTTAATAATGCTCTCTTTTCAGTCATTCCATTAAAGGCTGATATGACTTTTAATGAATCAGGGATTTCCACCAATTTCGGGAACCTTTATGAAGGAGCGGTCCAGACTGATCCGGGAAAAAGTGAAGGCGGTTATGTAAAGCTTGAATTTATAACTCAAAGCAGACCAGATACAAATGAGAAAGATGCAAGTGAGGATGAAAGAGCAGGAAGAAAGTGGAAGGAAACTGTTCTGGACAAGATCCCCGGTGTGATTGAAATGTTCCAGGACCATGGGTACCTGGCTGGAGATATTGGCATAATTGTCAGAGAGGTTAAGGAAGGAGAAGAAATAGTCAGAAGAATGATCGATTATGCCAATAACTGTTCATCTGAAAACAAATCCAGGTATAATTACGGTGTGGTATCTGATGATTCGCTCACTTTATCCTCCTCCAATGCAATCATGTTCATTATTTCCGTAATTAAAGTACTCTGTGATCCGGATGATATTATAAGCAGGGCTGAGATGTTCAGGTTCTTTGGTCTTAATACCAGGCAGAGTGATGCCGGAGGTGTTGATTTATTACGTGAAGGCCTGATGGATACCTTGCTGCGTTATTTTCCCGAGGGAAGTATGCAATTCCTTGGAAAAGTGCGCAACAGCCCTCTGTTTGAAGTCACAGAGAGCATAATTTCATTTTTTGGTCTGGATACATCAACGGAAAATGTTCCCTATCTGGATACTTTCCAGGACCAGATCCTGAATTTTTCCCGCAACAGGAATTCCGATGCTGATTCATTCCTGGAATGGTGGGAAACGACGGGAAGAAAAAAATCCATTTCTCTGCCTGCCAACCAGGATAGTGCAAGAGTACTTACAATTCACAAGGCGAAAGGACTGGAATTCAAAGTGGTCATACTACCCTTTCTCTCGTGGAACCTTGATCATTCAGGCACCAAACAACCCTGGCTGTGGGTAAAGCCTTCCTGTTCTCCTTTCGATGAAATGGGGATTGTGCCTGTAAAATACGGCAAATATCTTACAGAAACTCTGTTTGCTGAGGAGTATTTCAGGGAGAAATATTATTCCTTTATTGATAATATTAACCTTCTTTATGTGGCGATGACCAGAGCTAAGGATGCAATTTACGGATTTGTTCCGGATACCGGAGGCAAATCTGCATCAGTCTCCCGCTTGTTGAAGGATGCACTCTGTTCCGCCGAAAATCCGGCAGGCGATAAAGGGATGATTCTTAACAACGTATTCGATATTGCAGGTGGAGTGTTTGAATTTGGAACGATTTCCGGTGCAGTTTCAGGACAGAGAGAGAGCAGGATGATTTTCTACGGGAGTTACCGCGTAAACAAAAGACCGGAATCTGTCAGGCTCAGACTTCATGGGGAGAATTATCTTACTTCCCCGGGCCAGGATAAAGTGAGAAGAATAAATTACGGAAATCTTATGCATGAGGTTTTCGGGGGAATAGATACAGCCCGTGATATTCCGGTGGTTTTAAAAAAGATGCTGCGGGAAGGCAAAATTACAGAACCGGATTATCTGATTCTGGAGAAAAGGCTTTTTTCCCTGGTCGGCTTGCCGGAGGTCTCTGAATGGTTTGCTCCGGGACTTAAAGTGCTGAAAGAATCAGAAATACTTTCTCCTTCAGGTAATACCAGGCGACCCGACAGGGTAATCATCAGGGATGATAAGGCAATAGTGATCGATTTCAAGTTCGGTGAAGAAAACCCGAAATATTCAGAACAGGCAGTTCAATACAGAAACCTGCTTCTTGAAATGGGATACAATAATGTTGATGCATATCTGTGGTATGCCGATAAAAACAAAATTGTTGCTGTATAATGAGCGGAGGTATTCAGAACGGGATGTCTTATCCATGGGGCCACAGAAGAAGGTTCAATGCTTATCCGGAACATTTCAGGAAGCTTTTCGGTGAACGGGTTCAGAAATTATCGGTAAATGCAGGTCTTACCTGTCCTAACAGGGACGGTACAAAAAGTACGGGCGGCTGTACTTTTTGTACCAATGATGCATTCAGTCCTTCATATTGCGTGGCTGAAAAATCAGTGACTGAACAAATAGGAGAGGGAATAGCCTTCCATAAAAACAGATATAGGAGGACTTCTTCATATCTTGCATATTTCCAGGCATATTCAAATACTTATGCTCCTTTGGATAAACTGAAGCAATTATATGAGGAAGCTTTAAGATTTCCGGGGATAATCGGTCTGATTGCAGGAACACGACCGGACTGTATCGATGAAGAAAAACTGCAGTACTTTAAAGAACTGTCCCGGAAATATTATGTTGCCATCGAATACGGGATAGAGACATGTTACGACAGGACTCTTCGCAGAATAAACAGGGCCCATACTTTTGATGAAGCAGTAAATGCAGTCAGATTAACTTCAGAATACGGAATAAATACAGGGGCTCATTTCATTTTCGGACTTCCGGGCGAGACGATGGATGAAATGCTTGCAGAGGCGGCAACTATATCAGAGTTGCCTCTTACAACGGTGAAATTCCACCAGCTTCAGATAATTAAGGGTACGGCTATGGAGAAAGAATTCAGGAAAAATCCTGAGGATTTTCATCTCTTTTCGTGGGAAGAATATCTTGCTTTCATCATCATGTTTCTTGAGGGGTTTAACCCTGATATCCTTGTTGAGCGTTTTACAGGTGAAGCCCCGCCACGGTTTCTGGCGATATCGCCATGGGGTAAAAAGCGGACCGACCAGATCACCGCGCTGATTGAAAAGAGGCTCGAAGAGCTTGATACCTGGCAGGGAAGGTTGTTTCATAGCCCTTCTTTCCGTAAATTTGAATGACCCGAAACGAAAAACGAAAAACCCTTAACTCCAAACTCTAAACTCGTAACTTCTTCTATGGAATACTTCCTGAACCGCATAGCACGACATCTTTACTCCGTTCACGGCAATAACCTCCACAATCATTGCCTTGTATTTCCGAACAGGAGAGCAGGCCTCTTTTTGAAGAAATACCTTGCCGGTGAAATTACCGGGCCTGTATGGACACCTGCGGTGATGGCAATCAATGATCTTTTCCGGTCATTATCGGAATTACAAGCGGCGGAAAACGAAAT
>DNOQ01000084.1 GCA_003501665.1 Bacteroidales bacterium
AAATATGATGTGACAGCATCTCTTTTTTTGTTTCGATGACTGAAGTTATATCTACGTAAAAATGAGGAGGATTTATGTTTCCACCGAGTGGATCGGATAGTGTAAGAGGTGAAGAATGATAAAGAAGGGGTGTCACCTCAAGTGGTTTCTCCTCAACAGGGACCGGATCGAGAGAAGCTACCATTGCCGCTGATTCCACAAGATTGGCAGTTGTTCTGTGGTCGGTATGGTAATCACAGGAAAGATGTGTAAAAACGATCCCTGCCCGTACTTTACGCATGAGTGAAATGGCTTTCAGCCTCATTTCCTTTGTATCGAATAAAAATCCATCCACACCGCCAAGAGTATAATATTCAGCATCAAGAACTGCTGCGGCTCTTTTGGCTTCCTGGTATCGAACCCTTGCAGTCTCTTCCATATCCATATTGCAACCGCCGAGGTCCCCTCCCGTCATCGTAGCAATTACTATTTTATATCCCTTGTCTTTGAGGAGTTTAAGAACTCCGGCATTCCATGCTTCCGCATCATCGGGATGAGCATGGATCGAAAGCACGACTTTGTTGAATTTATTTGCCATAATATATTGATTATTTACTTTGTACCATTTTCTTTTCCAGCCTTACAAATTCAGGAAGCTCTCCAACCAGTGGTCTGATGTATTCCATGAATTCCCGAGACACGAAATTACCCTCTTCATTGAAATAATCTTCAGACATTGGTCTTGCCGAAGAAGCCACATCATTCAGCGGTACTTTCCCGAAACGGATCATATAAGGTTCATCCGACATTCTGTCGATACTTACCATATAGCCTGTTTCACCCTTATTGGACAGTTTAACTGCTTCAACTCCGCACAGGTATGCCTCTTCAAGATCAGTTCCGGAAGCTCTTACCAGATCGCTCATTATGAGGGACTCCGTAATCTGGAATTCACCCCGGTATCCAAATTTATCCGCAATCATCCTGTGAAGATTTATACCCACACTGGTTCCTCCCATTGCACCGAATTCTATATTATTGAATTTATCTTTTGCAACTGATGCACTCACCGGTGTTCCGTCGGAATATTTCAGACCTTCTCCGCATACTACTGAAACCCAGCCAAATGCTTTGATACATTTATCAACGTCTGTCAGGAATTTGTCAGCGTCGAAAGTGAATTCCGGGGTATAGATAAGATGAGGGGCATCATCCTCTTCCCTTTTTGCAAGGGCTGTAGCTGCTGCCAGCCAGCCTGCATCCCTTCCGATGGTCTGATATATTACGAACTTGTCAACTTTCTGCATATCCCTTGCAAGGATACCGGCCTGCATAACATTCAGAATGTTGGACCTTGCAGCCGAAGGGAAGCCCGGTGTATGGTCAGTTCCGAACAGGTCATTATCAACGGTTTTAGGGATACCCACACCAATTAGCTCATATTTCTGATCACGGCAATATGCTTCAACCCTGTTGATGGTATCCATAGTGTCATTACCTCCGATCAGGAAGAAATAACGGATGTTATATTTCTTAAGAACTTCAAGTATACGCGGAAGATCCTCCTCCTTAACCTTGTGTCGGGAGGAACCCAGCGCCGACGAGGGAGTACTGCGTAACCCTTTAAGCACAGCAGCGGATTGTTTGCTCAGATCAAACATCATCTCCTTCATGAATCCTTCAATGCCGTATTGCATACCGTAAATCTCTTCAATGTTGGGTGAAAGTGACCCTGCATCAATAACTCCTGCAAGGCTTGAATTGATGACAGATGTGGGTCCTCCCGACTGCCCGATAATTACATTACCCTTTAACATGATATAATTATTTTGATCGTTATACAAATTTCAGTAATCCGAAATATTCAGGCCGGTGGTAATCAGGATTTGACGTACCTACCGGATTCCAGGTAACATAATGCGGTATTGTAAGCATATCACCGCACTTGTAGAAATTTGCCCTGAAAATCTTTCCTTTCAGATCTTTAACCTCATGACGGAAAAATACGCCAAAAGGAATAGCCATCGTTATTGTCCACGAAAAATCACCCTTCTGTTCACTTACAGGTTTATTCCCGCAGGATGTTTTTCTCCGTATCTTTGAAATGATCCCGGGATCGACCCTTGTACTGTTTTCCCTTCCAGTTCCTGTCCCCAGAAGGCATGTGCCTATTCCGTTAAATTCAAAATTATAATATATACCGTCCTCAGCGGGTGATACAAAAAATTCCACACAGGAATCTTCGCAGACCATCTGGTTAGGTTCTGTCTTCTCAGCTTTGAAATATTTTTCGGTAATGTAATATTTTAATAAAATCTCTCTGTCAGTGTATCCAATGGCAAATGAGACTTCCGGTTTATAATTGTAATCTTTCCAGTTCAGAAAATCGATATATTCTCTTTTGTTAAGCTTATCCAATCTGACTGAAATTTCTTCCAGATCCGGAAATTCGCCGGTGAATTCCAGTTTCTCAACTTCGAGCACTTTCAATGCTTATTTGTTTTAGGCAGGGTTCTCAACGAACCCAAAATACAATAAAAATCCATTCATTCAGCCGGTGAATGAATAAAAATCTATACCGGCTGTTCGTTCCATATCAGTGCTGCCGCACCGAGGACTGCCGCGTTGGTCTCGGGGATTCCCGAGGGCAGTATTTTTACTGTCCCCCTGAAAATAGGCTGAACATTCTGCTCAACATATTTTCTTACAGGCGCAAAAAGTATTTCACCGGCATTTGCCAGTCCTCCGAACAGGAATACGGCTTCGGGACTTGAAAATCCTATTGCGTTATAGATACCGAAAGCGAGCTTTTCGGCGGTATAATCCATAGCTTTAAGAGCTACAGGATCTTTCCCGGAAGCTGCCTCTGCAATCTTTTTTGCAGTAAGTTCAGATGGTGATATATCCCTCAGAATACTATCTTCCCTCATTTCACTTAAAAGCAGGAGAACTGTCCTGACGAGACCTGAGGCTGAGGCATAAGTTTCATAACATCCTTTCCGGCCGCATCCGCATGCTCTTCCGCCCTGAACAACGGTTGTATGCCCAAGTTCACCTGCAAAACCCGTATGACCGTAAACCATCTGACCGTTTACTACAATACCACTGCCGAGACCGGTCCCAAGGGTCAGAACAATAAAATCTTTCATGTTTTTCGCACCACCGAAGATCATTTCACCCATCGCAGCAGCATTTGCATCATTTGTAACAATTACAGGCACATCGATCTTTTTCCTGATAAGATCTGCAAGAGGTACTATCCCTTTCCAGGCAAGATTCGGTGCAAGCTCGATTGTGCCCTTGTGATAGTTGGCATTTGGAGCTCCTATACCGATACCCAGCATTTTATATTCTCCTGATGATATTAATTTATTTACCTCCGCAACAAGTGCTGAAACAAAATCACTTATCTCAGGGTAATCAGTAGTTTTCAGGCTGCCGTCAGCCACTACTTCGCCTGATCTGTCAACCAGGCCGAAAACCGTATTGGTACCACCAATGTCAACTCCTGCTACAATTTCTTTCATATTATTATTAAAGTTTTATTACATCCTGCCCCTTGATTGTGTTGGTTTTATTTTGAGCTTTTTAGAATTTTTTTCACTTATATCCCAGTCATATTCGCGCACCCAGTTCTCCTTGATATCAACATCAACAGGCAGATATGATACCGGCTCAGGCTGACGTTTTGTATAAAAATCACCTGTTGTCCATTTCCCGTCATTGTTGAGATCATATATAACGCGGACCCTGTATGCACCTCTTTCAAGCAGAGGAAATTCAATCTTCCCGTCTTTCTCCATAAAAACTTCACTGAGCATTTTCTCAGCTTCCGTAAGCAGCTGAATAATCCTGTTCCCTTCATAATTCATTACATTCAGAACAAGCTTACCGTAAGATTCCTCACTTTTAACAGTAAATCTGGTTGCTGTTGAATCTGACTGTTCGCCATAAATATTCCCCAGTGAAGCGGAATCGGCAATAAAAATATAGTTTTTATTCATCGCCAGCTTAGCGGTCAGCGTCAGACGGCATGAATTTGTACTGTCTTTTTTAAGGTTGAAAGGAAGTCTGATCATATTTGTACCTTCTGCCTGAAGAAGTCTGATCTTCGAAGTATCCGGTTCACGGAAAGGAGTCTGTGAATTTAAAATGATATGTCTCCCCGGCTTCAGAGTTCCCGAAGAAATATTCGAAGTGAATCTGAAAGGAGCCGGTTTTGTTTTTCCCCTTGTTGCACGCGGAGTCATAAATCTCATCATTATTGTATCTTCCTTCAGGGCAGTAATACCCGAACTGTCGGTAAAAGGATAATTAATAACGGAATTGATTATCTGGCGTGAATAGAGCGAACTGTCGGTAAGCCATACCTGAATGGAGTCACCGGTCTTATTCATTTCCATATAATAAGAACCGCTATCTGCTCCCGGAATGGAAAAACCAAATCCGGAGGTATCGGGTGGAAGTGAAAGAGTATAATTCAGCCTGTAAGCCATGCCTCTCGATGAAGAAGTAAGATAATGCAGCTTTTTCTGATGTTGAAAAAGATATAATTTGTAATCCCCCTGAAGAACGATAGTATCGGCAGCTTTCGGGTTTTTAAGCTTTGGCCTAAGAGTATCCACAGGCAGGGGCAGCCAGTTTTTTTCGGGAGTCACAACAACCATGGAGTCAAGAAAAGCAATCTCCTCATCTGCAAGATTGAAATTCTTACTGTTATCAACATCCTTAAGGGCATAGATCCTGTATTCACGGGCGCTGACATTATCGATCCTGAAATATCCGTTTTTGTCCGAAATTGAAATATATGAAGGAAGATTTTTCATAAAAGCCGAATCCTCCTTTTCAATATAAAGTGAAATGAGTGTTGCCTCGGGAGGATTCAGATCGGAGGCTTTATATACATTTCCCGTGACCGAAAGTGAATCTATTACAGGTCCTGTAGAAAATACAAACTGATAATTACTGATCGCATTTCCTTCATTCAGATCCCTTACTGCATCCTGAAAATAGAAGGTGTATGTTGTACTGTCTCGTAATTCCTCAGTATACTGAATGATTATGTTTTTACCCTTTATTGTGATCTGAGGTCTCCGGCCCAAAGGAGGAGAAACCATGAATTTCTCATTGATCTTGTCAAGAACAATATATTCGTTGAAACTAATCACTATTCTTTTCCCTTTGAAATTCTTTGTACCGTTTTCAGGCACACTTTTAATGACCACAGGCGGATCAACATCCTTCGGACCTCCTGAGGGGGAGCTGATCTTGGCACAACCGGCAACCAGCAGAATACCGCAAAATACTTTGATGATGTGCCTGAAAATGCTCCGCATATCCATTTAAAACGGGTTTAACAAGTTTACAAACTTACATCATTTTTTTTACCTTCGTATCCGACTTTGTAACTTTAGGTTCCCTGCGCCGCGACTGTCCCTCTTTATTCATCAAACTCCAGACTTTAGCTCATTGTAAGTACTTTTTATTACCTTTGACACTCATAATAACCCGTTTCTATGAATTTACTTGTTATCCCCTGGGATGTAAATCCTGAAATTTTCAGGATAGGATCTTTTGCAATAAGATGGTACGGACTGTTATTTGCTTCGGGATTTCTGTTCGGTTATATAATCATGCACAGGATCTTTAAAAATGAAAGCCTCAAGGATGCATCCCTTGACCGGCTCACCATCTATATGGCAATCGGGGTGATTGCCGGGGCAAGGCTCGGACATTGCCTTTTCTATGAACCCGGTTATTACCTCTCTCATCCCGGCGAAATACTTAAGATCTGGCACGGGGGCCTCGCCAGCCACGGAGCCGCTGTCGGGATTTTACTTGCGATATGGTTTTTTGTCAGAAAAGAGAAAAAAGATTACACCTGGGCAATCGACCGTATAGCAATTGTCGTTGCACTGGCCGGATTTTTTATCAGAATGGGGAACCTGATGAATTCCGAAATATATGGTGTGGAAACAACGCTTCCATGGGGATTTGTTTTTCTCAGAAACGGCGAAACAGTACCCAAACATCCCACCCAGATATATGAAGCGCTTTCATACCTGCTGATCTTTATCTTATTATACCGAATTTACTGGAAAAATAAGGGGGAACATATTCAGGGAACACTGATCAGCCTTGCAATGACCCTCATATTTGTCGCCAGGTTCTTTATTGAATTCCTTAAGGAGGACCAGGTCGAATTTGAACAGGGAATGGCGCTGAATATGGGTCAGCTCCTGAGCATCCCGTTCATAATTGCAGGATGTATCTGGTTTTTCTACAGCATAAAAAATAAGAAGAGAGCTATAATAAACCGATAATTCACTTTTTCAGGATCCCGTTGAAAAGCACATCCAGGATCCCGTTGAGCCTTGCTTCAATATTCAGATCTTTTTTCTTCCAGAAAAGAGGTACCTCCAGCCCTTTCAATGCTGTCTGTACTGCCAGGGCAGTAAACTCACTGTTGGGTACATTGAATACCTTCTGTCGCGCTCCGTGATAAAGTATCAGCCTCAGAATGGCCAGCTCCTCACGGTCATATTTGACACGGACACTCTCTATAAAATCAAAGTGGTTAAGGTTTTTGTCAAAGATGGCATTGTAATAATTGGAAAGTTTTTCGAACGATTTCATCCTGACAAAAACATAATTCCGTAATTTTTCAATCGGCGATTCCACTGATTTTATAGCAGTAGTTAGCTCATTTCTAAGTATATTCGCCTCATAAAGAATAACTGCCTTGAATATTTCTTCTTTACTTGCGAAATAGTAATATATAGAACTTTTACCCATCTTCAGAGCCGTGGCAATCTCGTCCATCGAACTCTTTTTAAATCCGTAACGACGGAAAATCTCTCCGGCAGTTACAATGATTCTTTTCCTATATTCCTCTTTATCAACCATATGGCCTGATTTTAATAATCATTTGCATTGTAATTACAAAAATAAGATATAAATTTTTACATTCAAAATATTCGAATATTATGGTCGAATATTCTAATTTACAAATGAGTACTTTTGCC
The DNA here is from genome assembly GCA_003501665.1 of Bacteroidales bacterium. Classification (GTDB taxonomy): domain Bacteria; phylum Bacteroidota; class Bacteroidia; order Bacteroidales; family VadinHA17; genus LD21. The sequence goes on from DNOQ01000084.1 coordinate 7,005, forward strand.
ATAAAACATTAAAACAGTAATTAATAATATCATTGTATATTTTGTAAATTTGATTTTTAAACGCGACTTAATTTTCATTTTTCCGAATGCTTGCCGGCGATAAAAATTATCAGAGCATCTGGCTCGATGGATCTGATCCTGCAGTTGTCAGGGTGATTGATCAGAACCGGTTGCCATTCTTCTTTGAGATAAAAGAACTTCGTTCTGTTGAAGATATTTACAATGCCATCAGCGATATGACTGTACGCGGTGCACCGCTTATAGGAGCTGCAGCAGCCTATGGTGTTTACCTGGCAACACTTGAGATGACACCGGCTACCGGGTATCATCATCATCTTAAGAATGCAGCCAGATATCTTGTTTCCTGCCGTCCAACTGCCGTAAATCTTACAAGGGCAGTAAACTTTGTCATGGAAAAGATTAAAAATGATTTACCAGGTCACTCACCTGAGGAGTCAGCGCTGAAGGCTGCAAATGAGTTCTGTGAACAGGAAAAAGAGAATTGCAGGCTTATCGGAGTACATGGTGTCCCACTTATAGAAGAGATAAGCAGACAGAAGGGAGGGAAGCCTGTCAATATACTTACACACTGCAATGCCGGGTGGCTTGCATGCGTTGATTACGGTACCGCCACAGCACCTGTATACCTTGCCCATGCATCAGGCATACCTGTTCATATATGGGTTGATGAAACACGGCCCCGCAACCAGGGTTCAAGGCTTACTGCGTGGGAACTCAGCCAGGCAGGCATTCCATATACGATCATCACCGACAATACCGGCGGACACCTCATGCAACACGGAATGGTGGATATTGTTATTGTCGGAAGTGACCGCACCACAATCAGGGGAGATGTTGCAAACAAGATCGGGACATACCTTAAAGCACTTGCTGCACACGATAATAAGATCCCGTTTTATTCAGCATTCCCGTCAACAACATTTGATTTCGGCATAAGTGACGGAATAAACGATATCCCTGTTGAAGAACGCGAACCGGAAGAGGTTTCCTTTGTTGAGGGATTAACAGGGGGAAAAATGGAAAAAGTCAGAATTTGTCCCGAAAATGCCCGGAGCGCTAATTTTGCCTTTGATGTGACCCCGGCAAAATATATTACAGGACTGATAACCGAAAAGGGTATATGTAAGCCCCGGGAAAAAGAAATAACAAAGATGTTTTCAGATAAAATACAATGAAGATGGAAGGTGTAGTAAAATTTAATTGTCACTGGACCCAATGCGGCCGCATAATTTCCGATGAACAATATGAAATAATAAATTACTGGAGGGAGATACTTTATAATATGGATCTCATAGGAGCCTATGAAAACGGTGTCGGATTCGGCAACCTGAGTATGAGGATCAGGGGTGGCAATCAGTTCATTATAACAGGTTCGGCAACCGGGGAGATCCCTGAGCTCGAGCCGGGCCATTATGTAAAGGTTAATTCATTCAATATTGATGATAATGCCGTTCAATGCATAGGTCCTCTGAAGGCCTCATCGGAATCTCTTACTCATGCCGCTATTTATCTTGCCGATCCCGATGTTAACGCCGTAGTACATGTTCACAGTATCGACCTGTGGAACGAAATTATTTACAAGGTGCCAACAACAAATCCATCAATGGATTACGGTACAACCGGACTGGCAAAGGATATTTTCCGCCTTTTCAGCGATTCGGATGTTTTTGAAAAAAGGATAATTGTTATGGCAGGCGACCGCGCCGGGATCCTTACATTCGGTCACGATATGGATGAAGCAGTGAATGTCCTGATGCATTATCTAAAAAAAGAATAATGGCAAAGATTGGTATTATCGGAGGATCAGGACTTGAAGATCCCGCTATTTTAAATTCATCCGAAACATATTATACAGAGAATAAATATGGTAATCCAAGTTCTCCGCTTATCTGTGGAAGGGTTAACGGTACAGAAATTGTAATTCTTTCCCGGCATGGAAAGGACCACACCATTCCTCCTTCGGTCGTGAATAACAGGGCCAATATTTTTGCACTGAAAGAAGCCGGCTGTACACATATTATTTCCACAACAGCATGTGGAAGTCTGAGGGAAGAGATCAGAAGAGGTGATATGGTAATCCCCGATCAGTTCATCGATTTCACACGTCATCGCACAATAACTTTTTTCGATGAATTTGAACCGGGGAACATGGGACATACACCAATGGCTGATCCTTTTAACAAAAACCTTCGTGCCCTGATCATCAGTTCTGCGAAAAAACTCAATCTGAGAGTTCATGTAAAAGGAACTGTGGTAACAATTGAAGGACCAAGGTTCTCGACAAGAGCTGAATCAAATCTGTTCAGGATGTGGGGAGCAGATATAATCAATATGTCAATTGCTCCTGAAGCTATACTGGCCAATGAGATGAAAATCCCCTATGCCACAATAGCCATGAGCACTGATTATGATTCCTGGAAAATAGATGAACACCCCGTAACATGGGAAGAGGTGCTGAGAGTATTTGATGAAAATGTCCATAACGTCCTCAACCTGCTCCGTGAAGTTATTCCTCTAATTAATTGATGACTTAATTCAGTGCGTCTTCAACCTGATTACCCTGAAGGAGATTCAACATGTTCAGTGCCGCCCTTCGCTGAAGTTCAACCGATGACTTATCGGAATACCATGCATAATGACCCGTACAGATAATACGGGGATGAATGACCAATTCAGCCTGTTTTTCAGTTACCGGTTCATTCTCAAATACATCAATACCGGCGCTGTGTATCCTGCCTGAATTCAATGCCTCAAGCAATGCTTTTTCACAGATCACTTCCCCACGTGATGTGTTTATTATCACCGGTCTCTTTTTCATCAGTCTGAATCCGGAGGAATTAATAAGATGTCTTGTTTCATCCGTCAGGTTACAATGAATACTGATCACATCTGATACTTCGAGCAGTTCATTCAGAACAACCTTTCCTGCCGACAGTTCTCTGAAATGAGAATCAGGCTTATAGGGATCACAGGCCAGAACCTCGCTGAAAAAATGAGAAGTTTTCCTGCAAAATACACTGCCAATTCTTCCTATACCGATAATGCCGAGGATTTTATCATTCAGCTCGAAAATATCAGATACAGGGGGTGATCCGAATCCGCTGTATAGTTGCGACCTCGTGTCCCACATTCCCCGGATGCAGTTAAACATTAAACCCAGTGCATGGTCGGATACCGAGTGATTTGCATATCCCTGTACATTTGCTGCTTTCACTCCATATTTAGAACATGCTTCAACATCCACATTGTCATAACCCACTCCATACCTGACTAAAGCTTTCAGCTTATTCATTCCTGAAAGAAAAACTTCATCAATGATTGTATGCCGGACCAGAATACCATCGGCATTCTTCGCGAAATTTTTCTTTTCCTCCGGGTCACCTTTATACTCCGGATGGATTTTTAAAGTGATGCCGTTCTTTTCAAACAACTCCTTTTCAAAATCATAGGATTTATATCCCGAATCCAGAATCACAACCTCCATATATGTATATCCTTAAATGATCCTTATTAAATCAGGGTTGAATTTACCATCTTTATTAATGAATAAGCATCTGGTGGTAAATGAATTTATCAAAAAATGAAACCAAAGAACTTAATTGCGGTAAACCCCTGCCTGATATGACCTGAAAATAAATTTGACTTGTATATCAATAATCTCGTAAATTTGATTACAGATTTCCGGATCTCATCGTTGTTCTGCAATAGAAAACCGGAACAGCATGCAGCTACTGATAACTTAAGAGTCTGAAAGATTTAACATAAGCATCATTGAAGAAAATTATTAATTCATTTATATATCTGTCTGAACTTCAATTTAACCAGATCTTAACCATTCAGAAATGAAAAAAATTGCTGTTTTATGTACCCTTATCAGCTACCTGATACTGCTTAACGGGTGCGGTTTGGTGTCAAAGCTTAAAGATCTGACACAAACTGCAAATACCTTGCTTGAGAGCATTAATTCTGTTGTCGAGCAGATTGATACAAAGGTCGAAACAGGTGACCTCACGAGAGAAATCGGGAACCTTATCGACGAACGATTAAATAACCTGGCTCAGGTTATCGAGACAACCATACAAAACAATGGCGGTTTTATTTTTGACCAGGTAAACGGGACAATTGATAATGCATTCAGTAACATTTCCCGTTTACTCGATCAGATCAAGACGGGAATTCTCGATGATTCATTACCGATGCTTATCGGGCAGATATCATCCGAGATCCAGATGAATATAAATCTCATCGCGTCCAGCGTTGAGGATATCATTGTTCTTACCTTCGGCAACGTGTTTGTACTGGTTGATAAAACCGTCAATTCAATAGTAATCATCAGCTCAATCATATTGCTGGCAATTGGCCTGATAATATTCATTTTCCTGCTGTTCAGAAAGAAAAAAGAATTTACAGCCTTCAGGGCAATCGGACTGTTTTTTATGCTCGTTTATCTTGGCTTCTTTTTAACAATTATTTTCTCAAACAGGATCCGTGGAAATATCATTGCAGGATTTAACCTGGGTGTCAAATACACAGGAATCGAAGTACAGCCTAAAATTACCGGTGTATATCCTGAGAACTTTACTTTTGGAACTAATGACAAAATTTTCCTCTATGGCCGGCATCTCAACAAAATTGACACATTAAAGGTATTCCTCAGAACAGGTAATCAGGTAAAATACACTTTCCCTGACGATAATATTATAGTTGCCACCCAGAACCGGATCGTACTGGGTAACTTTAAAACATGGGGACCGGTTGTATTTGCAGAATTACAGAAATTTCTCGGACCTTCCGGACAGGCTCTGTTAAATTCCACTCAGTATAAAAGATTTGCAAAAAGAGTGAATGAATCAATATATCCTCATATTATCAATTTTCAGAATATTGTTCCTCACAATATTCAGCCTGTGATAAGCCCGCCCGCAATAAATACACCTCTGGCCGGCTTTAAAAAAGTTCCCCGAAAAAATATCTCCGAAATACAAAAAGTGAGAGAAAATATTGCCGTTCAGGAATTAGGCGCAATCCAGTCACAATCTTTACTTGGGAAACTTCAGGATTTCTTTACAACAAGATATCAGCTGCCGGAAGGCGATTATGGTATTGTCGCATTTGACAATAAAACCGAAATTGAGAGTCCCCAGCTGATAACCATATCATATCCTGTTCCTCCGGCTCCCTTACCCGATATCTTCCCGATGGAAATTAAATGGATTGAACCTTATGCCGTGGCAGGCAGGGCCACTGCACTTAATGTCAGACTGGGATTCAGCCACCCTGAAGAAATTAAAAACAGTTTCACCGTAAGGAT
>DNOQ01000100.1 GCA_003501665.1 Bacteroidales bacterium
GTAAGTGTGGCGATTAAAAATGAATTTAAAAATATTCAGGAACCTCTTGTTATAAATATCCGGGTCAATGCAGGGTATATCCCGAAAGAACACTGGATACAGCAGCCAGCGACCGGTGCAGGAAGGATCATAGGTGAGATCTGCCATTTTATCGATCTTATGCAGTATTTTACAGGAGCTGAACCGGTCAAAGTATTTGCTGAACCTATATTTACCGATAATACCAGGATAACACCTGAAGATAATATAGCTGTTGTGATAAAGTTCTCTGACGGATCTGTGGGCAATCTGGCATACATTGCAAATGGCGATAAAGCATTGCCAAAAGAAAGAATAGAAGTATTTGGAGCCGGTAATACAGGAGTTATAAATGATTTCAGGGATGGAATATTTTACAGGAACAATAAGCCGGTGAAGCTCAGATCATCGGGCAAAGGGCACAGGGAGGAAGTTAAAGCATTTCTGAATGCTGTAAAGGATGGCAAAGAGAGCCCGGTCTCCTTCAGATCAATCTGTCTTACAACTCTTACCACGTTCAGGATATCAGAAAGTATCATTACAGGATTACCACAGCAAATCGCGTCAGATGTCTACAACAATACGTAAATCACTCATTTTACTTGAAGAATATTGCAGGAATGAGAAGTATAAGGGGTATGATCCGTATGACGGATTGAACAGTAAACTTTTCAATGCAATTCCATTTATTTCAAACTGCCGGGTGGCCCGGCTGGTATGGATCCAGTTTTTTAAACGTTCACTTATTAATTTCCGGCCGCTCACCGGCGTTGAAAAAGGAACAAACCCTAAAGCTCTCGGACTGTTTTTGTCAGGTTATTGTAACCTGCATAAATTATCACCTGATAAGGAGGATACTGATATTATACTTTTTCTGACAGATGAGATCAGGTCAAATATGAGTAAGAACTGGTCAGGTGCCTGCTGGGGTTATAATTTCGACTGGCAGGCAAGAGCTTTTTTTCTCCCGAAATATACTCCGACAGTGGTGGCAACATCCTTTATAAGTTCAGCCTTGCTCGATGCCTATGAAATTACAGGTGATAAAGATCTGACTGATATGGCAAAAAGCTCATGTGAATTTATTATCAGGGATCTTAACCGGATCTTTGACGATAAAGGTAATTTTGCCTTTTCATATTCACCGCGGGATAAATCAGTAGTATATAATGCTTCTCTGCTTGGCAGCCGGTTACTGGCAAGAATGTACAGTATAATCCATGATCCTGAACTGATCGATACTGCAGAAAAATCTGTTGCTTTCTGCTGCAGTCATCAGAATTCTGACGGCTCATGGAACTATGGTTCTGATAGTTTCCAGAAGTGGATAGACAATTTTCATACAGGTTTTAACCTCGAATCTCTCGCCGACTATATCAGATACTCAGATGATCACCGGTATGATGAACACCTCCGGAAAGGATTTGAGTATTATATAAATACATTTTTTACCGAAAAGGGGATCTCAAAATATTACAATAATTCGGTATATCCTGTGGATATTCATGCCCCGGCCCAGCTAATCATTACTCTGTCGAAGCTCGGCAGGCTGCAGGAATATAAAGATCTGGCAGACAAAGTCTTAATGTGGACAATAAGAAATATGCAGTCAGAAAAGGGATATTTCTATTTTCAGAAAAACAGGATATTCACATCAAAAATACCATACATGAGGTGGGCACAGGCATGGATGTTCTATGCATTAACCACGTATTTATTAAAAATGAAATGATCCGTTGATGAAAATCTTATCAGTAGTAGGCGCCAGGCCTAATTTCATGAAGATAGCTCCCTTTATAAGAGCTGTTAAAAAATATAATGATGAGAACCATGAACAAATAGAACATATACTTGTCCATACCGGACAGCATTATGATGTAAGAATGTCGGAAGCATTTTTCCGTGATCTTGATATCCCGGACCCTGACATAAACCTCGAAATTGGTTCAGGAAGCCATGCCGAACAGTTAGGTTATACAATGATCGCATTCGAAAAAGTTCTTTTGGAGAAAAAACCCGACTGGGTGGTGGTTGTAGGGGATGTCAACGCAACTCTTTCATGTTCCGTGGTCACAAAAAAACTTAATACAAAACTTTGTCATATTGAAGCAGGTCTGCGATCCGGCGACATGACAATGCCGGAAGAGATCAACAGGCTCGTAACCGACAGGTTATCCGACCTGTTACTTACCCCTGACCGTATTTCTTATAATAATCTTGTAAGAGAGGGAACTGCCGGAGAAAAGATCCGTTTTGTGGGAAATATAATGATCGATACACTTGAGGCTAACAGGGAAAAGGCAGGGAAATTGGATGTTTATACAATTATCAAAAAGAATCTTGCATATGGAGTCAGATTATCTGACCGGGTAAGCTCCGGGCAGGGATATGCACTGATGACACTGCACCGGCCATCAAATGTTGATTCAAAAGAAATTTTCATACCTCTGGTCAAATTCCTTATTGATGAAGTAGCCAGGGATATGAACCTGATATGGACGATCCATCCGCGTGCAGGAAAACAACTGGTTACCCTTGGATTATGGAATGAGTTAATAGGTCAGCCTTCATTGATTTTGCTTGAACCGGTAGGATATCACGAAATGATCCGTCTTAATATGGGTGCGTCAATGATGCTTACCGATTCGGGAGGTCTTCAGGAAGAGTGTTGTGTACTTGGCACACCCTGTCTTACCCTGAGATGGAATACCGAACGACCCGTAACCCTGCGCGAAAACGGAGGAGCCAGTGTGCTTGTGGGTAACAATATTGAAAAGATAAGAAATGAGTACCATAATACCCGCGCCCTTAAGCGTTTCCCATCCAGACCGGAATTATGGGATGGCCATACAGCTGAAAGGGTTATCAGAGAAATTGTGGAAGCTGAAAAAAGATATTTCAACTGAATAATGAAAATTGATTTTCTTGGGATACCTATTGACGCTCTTTCTATGAAAGAGACAGTCGATCATATTGATAATACGATCAGAAACAACGGAAAGATCAATCACGTTGTCATTAATGCAGGCAAGGTCGTTATGATGCATAAGGACAAATCTCTGTATGAGAGTGTTGTCTCATGCGATCTTATTAATGCTGACGGCCAGAGTATTGTCTGGGCAGCAGCTTTTCTCGGGAAAAAATTACCGGGAAGAGTGGCAGGGATAGACCTTATGCAGGAACTGGTAAGACTTGCCGGTAGCCGGAAATACAAATGCTTCTTCTTCGGGGCCAGAGAGGAGGTGGTAAAAAAGGTTGTTGAGAATTATGCCGCTATGTATGGCCGTGAAATAATAGCAGGCTACAGGAACGGTTATTATACTGCAGACGAGGAACCGGTGGTTGCCAGACAAATAGCTGACTGCGGTACACAATTGTTATTTGTGGCAATGAGCTCCCCTAAGAAGGAACTCTTCATGTCGAAATATAAAGATGTTCTCAGTAATGTGAATTTTTCAATGGGTGTCGGCGGATCATTTGATGTAATAGCGGGAATACTGAAGAGAGCTCCTTTGAGCGTGCAAAATGTGGGAATGGAATGGTTTTACAGATTATTGCAGGAACCCGGAAGATTGTGGAAACGTTACCTGTTTGGCAACTGCAGGTTTATCTGGATGGTTTTGATGGAAAAATTCAGAAGAGCAGAATAAAGCGGAATATTTATCTGCCGGATGTAAAATACATTTTATTGTGTAATAAATGCGGATCCTTTTTTTTATAGAATCATTTAAATCCGGAGGAAAGGAAAGGCGCCTGCTGGAACTGATCCATTATCTTCAGCAGAATACTGATTATGTGATGTCTCTTGTCATAACCGAGGAGGATATCCAGTATGATGAAGTCTTTAGATATGGTATTGAAATAAAAATTATTAAACGAAAAAGCCTGCGGAAAGACCCCCTGCTGTTCAGGGAATTTTATAAATATTGCCTTGAATTCAGTCCGGATATTATTCATACATGGGGATTTATGAATACTTTTTATGCCGTACCGGTAAGAATATTCCTTGGAATTCCTTTAATCTCCAGCATGATAAGCGTAGCAAGAAAAGGATTCAGAATATATTCGACTGACAGGATGTTTTTCAGGATCAGCTGTCACTTTTCGGATGTAATAATATCAAATTCAGAAGCAGGTCTTAAAGCATTCGGGATAAAAGATCGTAAAGCCAGGGTCATCTATAACGGAGTCCGGATGGAGAGATTTCAGAAAAATTTCGACCGGATAAAAACCAGGGCCGGGCTTGGCATAAATACCACTTTTATGATCATCATGGTGGCTAACATTTCAAAATTCAAGGATTATGATCTTTTTCTTGATGTTGCACGTGAGATTCAAAATTACCGGAGTGATGTTACATTCCTGTCTGCCGGCGATGGCATTCTGAAGGAACATATCAGTGACAGGATAACAAATGAAGGGATAGTAAATGTAGTTCTTGCCGGAAAACAAAAAAACATTGAACCTCTGATCGCTGCATCCGATATAGGTTTACTCTGTACGATCTCTGAAGGAATATCAAACGCCGTGATCGAATATATGGCTCTGGGGAAACCTGTTATAGTAACTGATATCAATGGAGGAAGTAAAGAACTGGTGGTTGAAGGAGAAACAGGGTTCTGTGTGGAAAGAAATGCCGCGAAAGTAGCGGACCTTATTACCCGGTTGCTTGATGACCCGGAAATGAGGAAATCAATGGGAGAAAAGGGTGCTGAAAGGATCAGAACACATTTTTCTCTTGAAAAAATGGGAGAGGAGTTTGTCAGTTTATACAAAACATTCATTTAACCTCAGATTTACGGCAAGGACTTCTTTGTGCAACTTAGTGCCTTAGTGCCTTGGTGGCATTTTTTTCTGCCACGAAGACACTAATTAACACTAAGATGGTAAATGACCAGACCAAAGAACTCATCTGGATATATTAAGTTAATATGCTCTTTCACCAGTGTCTACTAAAAATTAAATATCGTTATTTGAAATCGTTAGCAGATCGACGTTGTAGACATTTTTTGTTACGTGTCGATTTGAAAGTAATTAACAGGGAAGTCCAGGCACTGACCGGGTAAATTACCGTTGGCTTCAGCCAACGGTTCCTAAAGCCTCCCTGAATGTGGGCTTTAGCCCAAATTTCTTAACGACTA
>DNOQ01000153.1 GCA_003501665.1 Bacteroidales bacterium
ATAAGAGATGGTGGGTTGATAATAAAGCATTCAGGACAGGACAGGATGAAGTCTGGCCTATCCCTCAATCAGAACAAAATATTAATCCTAATTTACGAGACTAAAGACTCATAATCTTTAAATGGGCATTATTATACTTTTTAAATAATGCCCGTTTAAAGAATTTTTCACACCCGAATATCACTGAACATCCCAGTCATCTGTCCGGAATGATGNNAATCTTTAAAAGCATATCTGACAGCAACCGGTTCATTTACCACAGGCGAAAAGAGAGTTATTCCCGTTCCGGTAATAAATGCCTGAGCAGGGTAAAATCGTTTATTTGCTCCGGCAACTTCAAAGCATTTCAGCTCCTTGCCAAATGATGCAAGTCCGTTTGGTGCATTGTCGAATGTGAGTTTCACCTGGTTCCCTTCAACTTTCACTTCTTTCAGTACAGGTCCCTCGCATGCAAATCCTTTTTTTCCGTACGTTTTTACCAGGGCAAGATATGCCAGCCTGTCCCCGGCTGCCTTTTTATTAGCAGGATGAATACAGTCTTTCTCGCCGGTATCCATAATGCAGGCCATTCCAAAGTTGGGTATTGCAGTTGAAGCCTTGAGCTGTGCTTCGCGAAGGAATGCCGAATTAGCGCCCACAGGTCCATAATCAAAGGGTGCTATCTGAACATAGTACATCGGAAAATCGCCGACATCCCACATCGCTCTCCAGTTAAGTGCCAGTCCGGGCATAAGTTTTTCATATTGCATATATTCATTCCTGTTCGATTCACCCTGGTACCATATAGCTCCTCTGATTCCGTAACCGGCTATTGGATTGACCATTGCATTATACAGGACAGTTGGTGTTTGTTGTGACAGTTTTTCCTGCTGAATATTTTTATCGGGAAGACTAACCCAGCTGAAATTTTTGAATCCTGCCTCGCTTATCCATGGCTCAATCCTTGTGCCTCCCCAGCTGGTGTTAATCAGTCCTATTGGTACGCCGAGAGATTTATTAAGCATAAGTCCGAAGAAATATGCTGTTGCGCTGAATTCGCTTACATTCTCAGGTTCGCAAAGTTTCCATGATCCCTGAAAATCATCAAGTGGCGTGAGACTGGTTACTTTTGGTACGGTTATCAGCCTGATCTGAGGGTTGGAAGATGAAGCGATGAATTCGTTTGATCCTGTTATGGGCTGATTTCTGTAGCCTTTCATGGGCATTTCCATATTTGATTGTCCGGAGCAGACCCAGACCTCTCCGATCAGCACGTTTCGCAGAATAATTGTTTTACCTTCGCTGATTGTTATTGAATAAGGTCCTCCGGCAACAGGTGTTGTTACCTTTACCTTCCATTTCCCATCCGATCCTGCTCTTGCGGAGTATGATTTTTTATTCCATGAAGTGGTGATCCTTACTGTGGAGCCGGCAGTTGCTGAACCCCAGATGGCTGCATCAGTTTGTTGCTGCATAACCATGTTGTCGCCGAAAATGGCAGGTAATTTGATTTCTGCTTTAACCATCACCGACAGGACGAGTAGTGATGTGATTAAAGCAATGACTTTAAAAACAGATCGTTTCATTGGTTTTTGTTTATTAATACTGGTATAATATGATAAAAAAAAATTCACATGAGTTTTATCTACGTATGACAAATATTAAAATACGTTTTTTAATACGTTGGTAATATTCAGGTAATGGATCTGATCTGTTCCATTACATTTTCAGGTTCAAAGATCTTTATCCAGTCATCTTTAATAAATTCATTCAATCCTCTCTGGAGTGCCTTATTGGCTGCATCGGAGAATACTGCACCCGGAAGTTCATCAAACAGAACAGCCATCTGGATGCGAAGATGTCCGAGCAGGAAATCTCTTGCGGCTTCTGAAGGTACACCTCTGCTTATCACTTCATCGAGTCCCTTCCGGATAACATATACACATGTTGACGCGAGAGTCTCCACAAGTGCCGGTTCAAGCAATCCCATCTGTTCAACTGTTATCCGGTGGGCTCTGACGACAGGAGCATAGAATGTCCGGGCAAGCTCTTCACCTCTTTTATAATCTTTGTCGGTTCCGTTCATCAGGGCACAGACAATTGACTGTTTCGCGGCAATACCACCAAAATGGTCTTTTACAGCCTCTTCTGCTGGCTCCCAGTTGAAAATAGATGGATGAGCAGGGTGGGTTATAAAGTATGCAATATCGGGGCGGTTGAATAATTTGCCGGCTAAAGCGGCAGCAGGATCAAGCGTTACTACCATTGTGCCTTCCCTCATGGCAGGGATGATCTCTGCCGTAACTTTTTCAAGAGCAATATCAGGCACTGCAAGGATAACGATATCGGAACCGGGCACACAGAAGCCTGTTTCTGATACCCTGATCCCTTTTTCCTTAAGCCTGGCGAGGCCTTCAGGATTTATTTCGTGGTATGAGACCACATAATCTGACTTCTGAAGATTATGTGTGAGCCGGAGACCCATTTTCCCTCCTGCACCCAGCAATGCTACTTTATACATATAGTTAATTATTTATTAGTTAATTGAAATCCTTAACTATGATCTGCTTTCCTGTTTTTGCCGATTCATATGCTGCCCAGACTAGCCTTACAGTCTCAAAATTATCCTTTGCAGTGGTTTCTGCCTTTCCTTTCCCCTGAAGATCCAGCAGTATATCGTTGTTGCATGCAACGATAGACGGAGGTTCGGGTTCCAGCCTCTCTGTCTGCCAGCTGTATTTTTGCATGGTCATCTTTTCATAAGTTGTCTTATTGCCGCTGGTAATGGCAAAATTATAATCAGGATCGAGCCTTACACTGCCTTTGTCACCTTCGACAAGCAGGAGTACCTGTGGAAAGACCTCCTTTTCAAGCGGTGAGCTAAAGGATATCTGCTGAATACAGACCATCCCGTTTTTCATTCTCAGCATGGAAGTAGCCACATCCTCACCCTTAATGGTCGGATTGATTGTCTGTATCTGTGTATAAATTGTTTCAGCTTCACCAAAAAGGTATCTTAAAACATCAAACTGGTGAGATCCCTGATCTGTAAGGGCAAACTGCTCAAGGGTAGCCAGGAAAGGTTGTGTTTCAAACAACGGGAAAGCAGTGTTCCATAATGAATTACAGCGAAAGGGTTTTCCTATCACACCAGAGTCGAGGATCTGTTTAATCCTCCTTATCTGGGGCTGCCACCTGTAATTTTCGTGGACATAGAATTTAACGCCTGCATCGCGCGTTACCTGCATCATTTCTTTTGCGATCGCGAAGGAGGGAGCCATTGGCTTCTGACAGATAACATGCTTCTTGTGTTTGGCGGCAAGCTCAACGA
>DNOQ01000537.1 GCA_003501665.1 Bacteroidales bacterium
CGTTGTAACATGAAGGTTTCATATTATTTAAAAATAATTACGGCATAAGAATTACTTTATGTACTTTAAGTCTGTATCCGGCCTGCAATTTGATAAAATAGATCCCGGGGGGCTCTGAACCGGATATCCATTTATTTAAATAATGGCCGGATTCAAGCTCTTTATCAAGCAACATACAGACAGGATTACCATATGAATCACAGACAGTTATCCTTACATGAGTCAGTTCAGTGATTTTATATTCAATATTAACACTGTGTTCAGCCGGATTAGGATATGTAAGCATTTCGATCCCCTTGTTATTTGATTCCCATGCATTTGCATAAAGACTGTAAAAATTAAGCTGAAATGGATTTAATGCATTGGCAATAATCATGTCATTACTGAAAGTTATTGTCTCCTTACAAACATAGTATTTATCATTTTCCACATTAAAATATTTGAATGTTACAATCTCACCCTGAGGCAGATTACTATAAATAAGCAGAGAATATACCCATGCCCCTGTCGGATCAAAATAGAGTCCACGGGTTTTTCCACGGATCTCATCATCGACAAAAGCATACAGCCGGTCTTCTTCAGAGCCTTTCGGAACTCCATCTACCAGTACTTTTACCACTATCTCTCCGTTGAACTCAAAATCTGCAGGATTTAATACAGGTTCATCATTTTGCTGTACCGCTTCAACACTGTTTTTCCCGGGATCAGGATATACGAGAGTTCCGGAATTAGACAATTTAAGCATATATCCCACATACGGTTCCATAACAGTCAGAGATCCAAACCAGCCGTAACCGGAATAATATGTGGCCGAGTTTTTCTGGTCCTTGATATAATCCAGATCTGCCAGGGAGAGTGATGACAGAGCAGAACCTGTTGGCATAGGATTTTGCGGCAGATAGCCAATCCAGTTCCACCCTGATAAAACAGGAATTTGTTTTGCACTGACATCCACCGGTCTTCCGGTGAACTCTGCAATGCTACCATTCTGTACGTTCATTTTATACAACTTATCAGGTTCAATGACGGTAAGCGAACCAAACCAGCCATATCCTGAATAATAAGTTGAAGAATTTGAATGGTTTTTTATGTAATCGCCATTTGTATTTACTGATGACAGGATAAAATTCAAAGTCATATTATCAAGGAGGGTGTTAACCGAAAACCAGTTCCATCCTTCCTGTAAGGAAACGCTGTAAAGCGTTCCATTATTCATTTTGAACGGGAATTCGGATGTGCCGACACGTATATCCGGTTCAAAATCGACTGATCTGTCCATATTATATATGAGATCTTCAGTAATACTATAATATCTGAATGTTAAAACATCTCCGGTCTGCATGTTGCTGTAACAGGTAAGTTCAAATACAGAGTGGTCAGAAGGTGCATAATTTACTGATCCGGCAATTCCCCTGCATTCTTCTCCTGCGAAAGCTGCCAGGAACCCTGATTCAACCGGTTTCCCTTCAATAAATACTTTTGCTGTTACCAGGCCCTTATAAATAAAATCCGGAGGATTAACTTTCCATCCTTCGGGAAGGGTAACCACATGCTGTCTTTCGCTTTTTACAGAAATGCCCGGAGTGCTCCCACTGGTGGCTGCCGGCGTTACTTCGAAACTGATATACTTTCCTTCATCAGCAACTGTCAAAGTATAGGTTCCGGCTGTTGCTCCCGGAATTGCAGTTTCGCCTGTTCCGGTGTTGTCGTCTGCTCTGTACCACCTGAATGTGCTTGGCCCTTCAGGATCACCTTCCACATCGAAGTAAACATAACTCCCGGTAAGCATGTTTCCAATTTTCATAATGCCGCTGAAGGTAACTGATTGAGCAACCGGAGCATCATTCACTGCTTTCACCGTTATTTGTCTTGTAACAGTTTTGCTCGATGAATTTCCATCATTCACAATAAAGGATACAGTCCGCGTGAGGGTTGATGGAGTGTCACTGGTGTTCTGATAGGCTACACTCCGCAGTGCAGTCATGTAATTGATTACGGATGATGTTCCTTTAAGATTGAGGATCCCCGTTACGCTGCTCCAGCTCCCGGTGATACCATTTGCATCCGTAAAGGAAAGGACATCCTGCCCGTTCTTATAATTACCTGATATCCTTACAACAGCTGACGCCAGATCTACATTATCCGGATCAGTAATAATCAGGGTGCCCGTTATTGCAGTCGCTTCATCATTCTCCATGTATTGCATAGGTTCTGTCTCAATACCAGACAGAACAGGTATATCATTAACTGCCGTAACAATGATGGATCTTGTCAGAGTTTTGCTATTTAAATCCCCGTCATTTACGGTAAAGGATACCGTCCGGGTCAGTGTTGACGGATTGTCGCTGGAGTTAAAATATCTGATACTACGTAATGCCGCCTGGTAATTGGCTACTGATGAGGTTCCGGTAAGGGTAAGGATACCTGTACCGGCATCCCATGTACCTTTTATTCCGCGGGTATCGGTGAATAAGAGTAAATCCGCTCCGCTCTGATAATTTACCGATACTGATACAACAGCTGATTCTAAATTTACATTATCCGGGTCCGTAACTTTGATTTTACCGGTTATTATCTTTGGTGCATCATTCTCTGTATATTTCAGTGGCGTTGTCTCTATTTCCGACAAAACAGGCTCCTTATTATCCTGCACCATGGTCAGGATTGAGGCATTAACTGTCAATCCAACTGATTGTGCAATCATGCAGGCTGAAGCCAGTACAGGCATCAGCATATGTAAGATCCTGTTGCGGCTTTTCATTTAAATCGTTTTGCTGATGATCCTGATATGATTACGGAATTAACACAACTTTTTTAACAGTCAGCCGGTTCCCTGCCCGGAGCCTTATAACATAAATTCCGGCAGGCTCTTCATTACACATCCACCTGATGGAATAATTTTCAGGATCCAGTTCCTGGTCAAGTAAGACTTTAATGGTTTTTCCATATTGATCAGAAACTGACAGTCTGACATTTGATATTTCAGGTATTTTGAATTCTATTTGGAGATAATCATTGAACGGATTCGGGTAAGCGGTGAGTTCAATATCTGACCGGACATCATTCATCATTGACTTCTGATCAGATATTACATTTAATTTAAAAGATTTGAGGGGAGTTGAAATTATCATATCCGCTTTGAAAGTAATAGTTTCGGAACAGTTGTAAAATCTTTTACTCTCAGCATTATAATACCTGAAATGAATATTTTCTCCTTCAACTGTATTACTATGAATCATAAGGGGATAGATATATGAATCCAGAACATCGATATAAAGTCCATGGGCAATACCACGGATCTCATCATCTGCATAAGCATACAGGATATCCTTTTCAGATCCTGCCGGGATTCCATTAATCAGGACGTTTGCGGTAATTGATCCGTTGAATTCATATCTATGAGGAGAAAAGGAATACTTTTGTTGTATAATAGTTTCTTCTGATGCACTTTTAGCCGGAGAATCAGGGTAAATGAGCTCATCATCATTGGTCATTCTCAGCATATAGCCTTCACCGGGACTTAATTGAGTAAGTGAACCAAACCATCCGGTGCTGTAATACTCAGCAAAAAGTATCTGATTCTTTATATAATCTCCCTCGACTGAAGATATAGATCCGAGAGCATCGCCGATCGGCAAAGGAAATGACGGGGTATAGCCAATCCAGTTCCAGCCTTCCACTAATGAAATCGGAGTCGAATTTACTTCAACCGGTATTCCGCAGAAATTAATACCCGCAGTATTCTGTACCCTTATTATATACAGATCAGCAGGATCGATGGTAAACATTGAGCCAACCCATCCTGAAGATGCGGAATAAAATGAAAAAGTTGTCTGGTTCTTTATATAATCACCATCAGTAAATCCTGAGGAAAGGACACTGTTCAACGACATATCATCAAGAAGGGTATTAACAGAGAACCAGCTCCATCCGGCCGGAAAAGAGAGGCTGAAGTCAGCACATCCAATCACATTTACTAATATCCCGGCAGATGTTGCACTGCAGCCTTCGGCACTTGTTACGATAACTGATACAACCTGTCCGTCTGTCAATTCTGAAGTGGAATATGTATTGTCTGATCCATTCTGTATACTTGCATCGTTTATCAGGAAATCATAGAAAGTTCCTCCTCCCGCTGTAAAAGTTATATTTGTTCCTGCATAGAACGTATAATCAGGGTCGGAACAGGTAAATGTAACAACCGGCAAGACATTTACAATCATTGTAACCGTATTCGATGTTGCAGGATTACCGGATACACAAGTCAGATCTGACGTAAGTACACAAGTCACAACATCCC
>DNOQ01000216.1 GCA_003501665.1 Bacteroidales bacterium
TTTTCATCCGTTGTTTCAAGAGCCAGGACAGTTGCAGTTAATGGATCTTGTATGGCT
The DNA here is from genome assembly GCA_003501665.1 of Bacteroidales bacterium. Classification (GTDB taxonomy): domain Bacteria; phylum Bacteroidota; class Bacteroidia; order Bacteroidales; family VadinHA17; genus LD21. Next base: position 58 of record DNOQ01000216.1, read on the forward strand.
TCTGATATCCGTTTGTGTAACTGGCCGACCAGAGCAACCGGTCTTTCAGGTGTTATATCTGCAACCGCCCAGCCGACAAATAGCTGATCTTCCTGTGTATTAAGCGCTTTAATTGATGTAAAAGCATAAAAATTAAAGGCAATAATAACTGAAATAAAGATCCTTGTTTTATTTTTCATTTTACAGGTAAATTTTCAACTGTTAATTTACAAAGTTTTTGTGATGGTAAAGAAAATTCAATCTCCCTGTTTTTCTGATTAATTTCAACAATACCTTTTTCCCTTCCCGACAGTATCCATTTATAATTTCCATCTTTCAGATTTAAAAACCTCACTCTCAATTGCCTGGGTTGGTTGCCGAAATGAAATAACTGTGCCTGAAAGCGGGAAGTTGAATTGATGGTGGTAAGTATGGCGATTTCCTTTGGAGATGTAATCCACTTCACACCAAATACCGGTAAAATCTGGTAATTACCAACGCTTCCGGTCAGACAGGAAAATAAGAAACCGGCATCGAAACCCGGAAGCGGTTGATCCAGGATAAAATTGAAATACCTTACCGATGCAAAGAGCCGGTCGGTCCAGCGAACTTCTGTTGTATAAAATATTTCGGGAAGCGACAAAGATTTTCGTTGTTCATTAATTTCAGATGTTAAACGGTTCATATTCTGTGTAAGAATAAAATTTTCATAACCCCTTGCATCATTGCTGATTATTCTGTCGAAAGATGTATCGCCTGTTATTAACCGGTATTTGATCAGGATCCTTGGTATGCTGCTTTTAAGGACTGAGATGCTCCAGTCAAGACTTCCTGGCTTGTAATCTCCGGGTTCTCCGTCACCGGTGCCATTTAATCTCATTTCTGAAATGGACCGGATCGGCTTCAGGTAATATTCATCCCCGGTAGTATGATAAGCCTGTAAAAAACATTCATACATCATTTGTTGCTGGGCCGGGAAATAATAGAGGGTAGGCTCGTTATGATTCTCAGGCTGCCACCAGTTTTTCCCAAGACCGGCAGGTCTCCCGTCAGGCCAGTGAATGGCTGCCGGAATTATTCCTTCAGGTTTTCCGTATTCAGAGATGAAGGTTGCCTCAACCCATGTTTTAAGCCATCCCGTTATCAGATCAGCCACTCTCTTATTCCCCGTCCGTAACCATATCAGCATAAGAGGCTGAACAAGACGGGTATGATATGGTGTATCACATGCCCTGTATTCGTCGGGATGCACCTGTTCTGCATTGAACCAGGTGGATTTGAACTGTAATTGTCCGCGTTCATTGACTCCGGTCCATAAATTCTCTATAAAATCAAGAACACGAAGAGCCCTTTCTTCCCAGACAGGATTTTCAGGTTGCATGTTCAGCATACAATACAGAGGGTCGGAGTATTCTTCAGATGTGTGTTCCACATCGCTCATTAGGGTCGTATATCCTTTTTGCATACGGGAAAGTCCATACAACCCCTCAAACAACTTTTCCTGACTTTTCTTTACTTTTTCATCGTCAAAAGCAAACAAAACAGGTACCCAGCTGCGCCACATCTCCACATCATCTCCCCACCCGCCTCCAAACTGACCGTCAGCGATCTGGCGATTATCTATCCACCAGTGAATGAGATATGCAAGTTTTTCCAGGATCATCCTCTGGTAATTAGCCCATTCCGGAGCTTTGGAATTATAGCTGACAATCTCATCCCATGGCTTATATTTTCCCAGATAGTTTTTTGCCAGTTCATTTTCAGGATATGCAGATGAAGCAATACCCATCAGTCTTCCTGATTCAGCCAGATATTTTTCTCTTACATCCGGAACATTAATTATATTGCCGCTTTGTATAAGTCTGGCTGTAAGCATTCTGCTACGGTACAGAGCGATAAGTGGAAAAAGTATGTTTGATTCTGAAATATCAGGCAGAAGGGGCTTTTCGAGTGAGTGTCTTATAAAAAAACCACACAGATAACCTTCCGGTTCATTACCTTCCGTACCGGGTTTTGCATATTTTTCAAAGGCATTTGTCCAGCGATCGGCAATATTGAGCAGCTGCCTGACAATGTCTTTTTCTTCGGTAGTTATATCGGACTTTAAAATCTCTTCCAGTATCAATACCCGCTCTTTGTCGTCATTTGTATTTCCTGCCCGTTTAATAAGATCCTGAAATTCATTTCCCGTAATACTGCTCTGATATGCTAAGAGTTGTGGACAATAAAAGCAGAAACCGGCTGCAATACAGGATTCTATAAATTCTTTTCTGCTGCAATTCATTTTATGTTGTTTAACTCAAAATTATTATTCCTGAAGCTCCTCCTTTCAGTGTTCTCTTACCGGCAATCAGAAATCGCAACATGTTGCCAGCTTTATTTTGTTTCAGACAGTATCTGACCATCTTTCATCAATTGTGAATTAAGTGTTTTATATTCTATATCCTGAACATCCGTTTTTTTATCTATTGCGATACATGCTGCTGTTGCAGCAGACTGACCAAGGATCATAAATACAGGCTCCATTCTTATTGATCCGTAGGCAATATGGGTTGCACTNNAGGCATACAGGGACCAGGAGATTGGTACACTCTTCCTTCTTTGGTATTATTGATCTGTAGCTTACAGGATAAGGACCTGCGACAGGAGCTTCAACATTGCCTTCGTTTTGTACAAATCCGTTACTGTCGACATATCGCTGCACATTATGGGAATCCATTCCGTATGCTCCAAGGCCAACAGGATCTTCTGCAACATCAAGTCTCTCACAATGTCTTTGTGTCATAACGTAATCGCTTATCATCCGTCGTGCCTCACGAACATAAAGCTGATCGGTCCATCCGTTATTGTCTGTAAATTCATCTTTGCACATTCCCCATTGGGAAACAACATCC
>DNOQ01000155.1 GCA_003501665.1 Bacteroidales bacterium
CTGTACAAATTTCCTTTCATCCTTACCATAAAAGAATCCTTATTATACTAAATCCGGATTATCTTCATATTCAATCAAATTTATAACTAAATAACAGCAAAGTCAAAAATATTTCTGCCATTTATCTGCTATTAATTGAATAATGATGAATCCCGTTTATATTTTTTCTTTAAATTATTGATATTTGTTTATAAATAATTTAACTTACGTTAAATTGATACAATAAGCTAAAACCTGAAACACTATGGCCAAAGAAACAACTGCTTTCAAGACAGGAATGACTGTTTTACGTGGCGGCAATGTACCGGCTTATACGCTTGAATATCTCACGCCTGGAAGAAAAAAACAAACAGGTGAGTTTGAAACAATTCTTGTTCCTTATGCTGAAATAGGCAGGGCCGCGAACTGCAACATACAGTATGGTGACAACTATCCCACTGTAAGCCGTAAACATGCAGCAATCGAAAGAAGGGGAAATAATTATTTCCTTATTCATTTGTCCCGGAAGAATCCAACACTTCTTAACGGAGCTGTTGTAGATACTGAATCTCAGTTAAAGAACGGGGACGAGATACAATTTTCCATGGAAGGGCCGAAACTCAGATTTAACATTACCCCTACCGGCAGCGCTAATATGGGATTTACAAGAAAAATAGGACTTGTTACCAAACAAGCTATCAAGCCATACCGGACACTTGTTTTTTCATTGCTATTTGTGATTCTTGCTATTGGCGGAGTTGGCGGTTGGTTCATATATCACCAGAGCAAAATAATTACCTCGCTGGAAAACAATTTGAAAAATGCTGAACAGCTCAGAATACAGGATAGCATTACACGTGCACAGGAATTTTCAAAACAGGCAGAATCAACGGCCAGGCGGCTTGAATCTCTTATGAGCAGCAATGCAAAAAATATTTCCGTAATAAATGAGCTGAATAAGAAAATAGAAGAACTGAAACCACGAGAAATTATCATCCAACCGAGTGGAACCAAATTTTATGAAAAGTACCGGGATAATATCTATTTCCTTGAAGTGGTTGAAATTTTAGTCAGCATGCCTGACGGCTCTGCCCAGAAAGCAAATATGAGATGGACCGGGACTGCTTTCCTTTGCTCCGATGGGAAACTGGTTACAGCCAGGCATTGCATTCAGGGCTGGAGATTTGCACGTGATGAAATTTCACAGGTTTTGAATTTTGCAGAACTCAACGGAGGAAAGTTATTTGTAAAATTCAGGGCTACTTCAGCCAACAACTGGTTTGAATTTGATTATTCCAATGTCAGATTTGATGACAGCAAAGATGAAACGATTACGAAAACCATTGAAATTGTAGCAGGCCGTAAAAAGTCAAAGAATAACATCTATTTCAAATATGCCAATGACTGGAGTACTGACTGGGCTTTCTGTCAGACTGAAAAGACATCCAATATTTCCTATGACAGCGGCCTTTCATCAAATCTCAAAGCAGGGGAAAAGGTATATCTTCTGGGATTTTCTCTGGGAAAGGGCGGCCCGGCCGAAGGAAAGATAAATCCTCTCTTCAGCGAGTCAAATATTGGTCAGGACGGTATTTCGGCAACAGGACTAATAACAATAACTTCAAGAAGCTTTGAACAGGGGAATTCAGGAGGACCGGCTTTCGTCCAGAGCGGAGACGACTTCAAAGTAGTCGGGATAGTTTCAAGAGGAGAATTTGATGCAACCGGGAGTTTTGCTACAATCGCTTATATTGTTCCGATAGCTAATGTAAAATGATTTATGAAAGTAAAATATATACCATTAATTATAGTACTGATCTCGTGTGAAATAATCTGCGCCCAGAACAATCTGGCTGATTTTTCAATGTTTTCAAAAGAGAATATAGAATTTTCCGCCCTTAAACCGGTTTTTTATCTGATCAGGCAGGAATACATCTTAACCGATGAAACAGGAAAAACAAGAGTAAGGGGAGGTAATAATTTTTATGGCAAAGCATATACAATCGGAGTTCTGACTGAAGACACAAGGCTTTTCTTCCCGACCTGTATCAGAACTCCATGGAATATGGATCCGACCTATAACAGATCTGCCAATAAAGGCTTTAAGCCGGAATGTTCAGTATTTGGAATGAAGAGATATTCTGAGAACACTTTCTTTGAAACAAAAATTCAGGGATTAAATGAAGAAGATATTATAACATTTATTCCGGGAGGCAGCAGTGGCATAACTATCGAAGATTCTCCTCAGAATAATGGAACACTTATTGTCTTTTATTCCAAGGCAGCCGCTCCTGATGATTTTTCGCTGATTATGCATTCATTAATGGATCTGGAGGATATTACCTGGAATTCAAGGGGAATTGCAGAGATTGAGGAACTGAATTATGGTGATAATAAAATTATTGGTGGAATACTTTTTTCAAGATATATTGATCCCGGCAAGATAATATGGAAATTATCAGGATTCTATCTTGCTGAGAATTCAAAATGGATTTTAAAATCTGTCATTAATTAATAACCGTCACTCCCTGAAGTATGAAAATTTCTTTTTACGGGGATACAAATACAGGCAGGCAAAGGGATCACAATGAGGATTCCTTCCTGATCCTGTGTTATATAGATAATAATTGGCAGGAGGTCAATAACACTGAAGTCGACCTTGCCAGAACCGCGGGAGCAGTATTTGTCGTTGCTGACGGAATGGGTGGAGCAAACGCGGGTGAAGTTGCCTCGGATATTGCCGTAAAAACTATCAGGGAAAGAATTATGGCAATTCCTTCTCTTCCTGCTGAAACTTCAGAGGTAAAAAAATTTCTGCACGGTGTGTTGATGGAAGGACATAACAAAATCGTCAGGATTTCCCGGAACAATGATTTGATGGAAGGCATGGGTACCACTATAGTAGTGGGAGTTTTCATTAAAGATACATTGTTCGTGATCTGGAGCGGCGACAGCAGATGTTATATTTATAATAAGAACACTGACAAAGAATTGTTACCATTTACCGACGACCATTCTCTTGTATGGGAAAGAGTCCGGAACAATGAATTGAATGCAGAGCAAGCGAGGCTCAGCGATGACAGCAATCTTATCCTGCAATCATTAGGCGGTACTCTTCAAAAGCCGGAACCGGAATTCAAATATATCAGACTAAAGGACAATGACAGAATTCTTTTCTGCAGTGATGGCCTGAATTCAATGCTCAGTTCAATTGGCATTCAACAGATACTTGACTGCAAATCATCTCCCCTGGAAACCTGTGATTCGCTTATCCAGGCTGCAAATAATGCCGGCGGACGTGACAATATTACTGTAATAATAGTTGACACAAACTCGAAGGGAGAAATAATTACCGAACCCGGGAAGAATATTGTCGAGGCTAAAAAGAAAAAACACAATTATTTACCGCTGATTCTTTTTTTGGCATTTATTACTGCATGCGGAATATTCTTCCGTACACAGATAATTCAGTTAACAGGCTCATTCTTCAAACGGGGCAGTAAACAGGAAATCACTCAACCTGTTTTAACAATAGATAAAACCACATCCGGCAATGAGGATACAGCAACTGACTCTTTAAAAGTTCCGGCATTTTCACAGGATAAATTTAAACAAGATTTAACTCCGGAAATTAACAAACAGAAATCAACTGATAAAAACAAAATTAAACCAGACAGCAGCTTTCTGTCTGTCCGGTTGCAGGACGCGGCTGATAAAATATCCCTGATTAAAAATAACATTAAGATGATTGAACCACAGGGAGTACTTTATAATCAGGACTTCTATGATAAAAACAAACCAAAATTTGATTCAATCCTCTCTGATCTGGATATACAGGAAAAACTTTTAAGGAGTGTTGCAAATTTTAACTCCGGTAATAAAATATCAAAGATTACCGACTTTGTTAAAGCAAACCAGATATTTGAGAAGCTTATAAACACACTTGCAAATCTTGAAGAAAGTACTGATGATATTATTAACAAATAATA
>DNOQ01000006.1 GCA_003501665.1 Bacteroidales bacterium
TCCGAAGTCCGAAGTCCGAAGTCCGGAGTCACTCTTCTTTCTTCCGACTTCCGTTCCCGCACAGCGCGATTTGGCTTCGCCGGGCTCACCGCCTGTCGGCGGTTCGGTTCGTCGCTTCGCTCCTCAACTTCCGTCTTCCGGCTTCCGGCTTCCGACTTCTCTAACAGAACGCAAAAGTAAGAATTTTAGAAAATGTTTTAAGTACTGCAGGTTATTTCGACAGAGAAATTATGATCATGCATCTTTATCCGGCATGAAAGGTGGCCCAAATTGGTCAATTCCTGAGGCATTGGTTTTCATGTTAATGATAACGGTCAGCACGGTATAATTGCAGCCCCTGAAGATCTGACAACGGGTATCAGATGGCATGCCGGAGGAGCTCCCGGCAAGGGGGCTTTGCTGCCGGTCCTTACTGGAGTTCCACGGAGGCAAATAATGCCCGGGCCTGAAGCCAGGACTTTTACACCGGCCTGCAGTCCGAAAGTACAAAAAACAGCACTTTTCGTGTGCGGGCGATAAGAGCTTTCTGACTCAAAAAGAATATCTTCTGTTTCCTGAAATAAAATAACCCTTACAATGCTACCTGCATATTAATTCGTAGAAGTGTTGCAAATGATCCACCTGGCAAAATCTGGTGCAGCCTGAGGTTATTACTATAGCTGTTAATTATTTTCGGGGTATTGACAGTTTAAATCCTGTTTTGTTAAGTTCCCGGTCAAAATTGGGATCATAGTTTTGCTGATCTGAATAGATTATCTCTCCGAGATTATTCACCCATCTGTATTTCCAATGGTTTGTATCCGTTTCAGTTTCCCCGGTATGAGGGTTCTTAAATTCATTCTGGCCTGTAAGATTGAGGTACATATCTTTGTTGATCTCTGAATTAGTCCGGCTGTGGTTTTCATTGATCGCCTTATCCAATGCCTGGATCTCCTGCTGGGTAAGTAGCATCTGTCCGGCCCGCTTGCGCTGACCATTCGCTTCAGCGGCTATCCAGGCGGTACGCCATATGCCTGAATTCTGAATTACACTCAGAACCGGTTCCCATTTGTCAAGTTCACCAAAAGGGGCCCTGATCAGCATCGTGGTCCTGTTCTTCCACATACCTGCCCCGTTAATGCCATAATCCTCTATCACTGTAATCATTCTTTCCTGGTATTTAATGCCCCGTTCGGAATAACTGTACTCAAGCATTACTGCCTGGTAGGACATATTCGTAATTGCCTGCATTGCAGGATCAATATATCTTTGAAATAATTCTGCAAGTCCCGGAAGCGGCTTTTCTGAAATGATATTTACATCCATAGCTTCAGGATGAGAATAGGGTATTGCAACCTCGTAAATGAATTTTGAAGGAGTTCTTTTTCTTCTTACAAGGGTATTATTGAAAACAGATCCTTCCGGATATCCGAAGGCTCTTGACTGATCAAGACACATCATTTCAGGAAGCCAGCGGATCATAACACTTCCGGTTGAGTTGTTCTTCACAGTCATATCAAATTTACAATCAATCATATTTGCGGCTCCTGCTATCTGATCTGAAATCAGTCTTAGGGCACCACCTTCAATTATCCACCCATCTGGAACAAGAAGGCTGAATGCTTTTTCACGGGGTTCCTCCAGACGCCTGAAATAGAGTCCCTGAGACTGTCCTGAAAAATGAATATGAGTTAATAGCATCAAAATAACTGTCAGATAACGGATCGTTTTCATCTTAAATTTAAAATTATAAAGTTACAAATTCATTTTCGAGCATGGATAACCGGAACAACAAAAAACATATTAATCATGGAATTCTTACAGCAATGAAGGAAGTTTCCGGACTTTGATCCCTGTCCTCCTGATAAGGGAGAGTAAAATAAAATTTGATTTGTATCAGTATTTTTCGTAATTTTTGTGAATTGGAAAATATAACCTGATTTTTTCATATCCTTAAGTTAATATAAATCTTATGGGATAGAGTGACGAACCGGGCCGCAGGTGAGCTCGGCGAAGCCAATATGACGGGAATAAAAGATTTTAATTTAAGTCATAATAAAATGTTACCTAAAACAAATTCCATGAAATACTTGCTGATCTTTGTTTTATTATGCCTGAGCATCTTATGCATTGCTCAGCCTGACAATATCAAACGGATCCTTGAAAAAGCCAATTCCGGGAAAGAGCTCACTGAAGCCGAACAGACAGCTTTGGACAAATGGGCAGATTCAATGGAAAAGCAGTTTGGTAATGATGATAAACTCTCGCCTGAGATCCCTGGTTCCAAAGCCGGCTCAGAAAGCATGTGCCCTAAAGCTCAGACAACTAAGCCGAAACTTGTCCCTCTCACGCGGGAAGGATATATTGCCCTTGCAAAATCCCTTATGTCTAATTATGGTCCGCGAGTCGGCAAAGGGTTTCCCGAACTTAAAAGGATACTGGAATCAGCTAAAAAGCCGACCGATGGCTCCGATATGGGTGCACTTTTCATGATGGAAGGCGCCGGATCAGCAACAATATATTCTACAGCATGGAGCGCTGCATATAATCCGGATGATCTCCTTACCGCCAATAATCTGGGTGTTGCGCTGAAAGACATGGGTGAATATACGAAAGCTCTCCAGGTGCTTATGTATGCGGACAAATTGAAACCTAATATTGCACTGGTAATGACCAATCTGGGCTGGGTCTACCGTGAAATGGGCGATCCGGTCAGTGCTCAGGCAATGTTTGAACGAGCCGCCGTTCTGGCTCCGGAAATGCCATCACCTCAGTTGGGACTCGGTCTACTGTACGGATGCAAAGGGAACCATGC